>VGTM01000016.1 GCA_016874685.1 Methanobacteriota archaeon | reverse complement strand
CATATAATTACAAAAACCTATGATGACTTTGTCAGAACTTTTTGTGTGTGTGATAAGGGATTTGTTGTTGAAGAGGTTTATGATGGTTTTATCGGTGTAAATGGTCATTCAATGCGAGATAAAATGTCTGAGAATACCAATTTCGCATTTCTAGTGAGAGTGGAACTAACAGAACCGGTTGAAAATACATCTGCATATGCCTTCTCAATTGCAAGCATATCAACAACCCTCGGTGGTGGAAAACCAATTATTCAAAGACTCGGTGACCTTAAAAGAGGAAGAAGGTCTACGTGGAAACGTATAGAAAGAAGTAATGTCATTCCAACACTGGGAAGCGTGACACCGGGAGATATAGCCATGGCATTTCCTCACAGGTTGATCGTGGATATTATAGAAGGCCTGGAGGCTCTGGATAAGGTTATACCAGGTGTTGCATCTGATTCTACCCTGCTATATGCTCCAGAGATTAAACTGTATGCAATGAGAGTTGATGTGGATTCTGGAATGAGGACAAAGGTTAATGGCCTCTATGTTGCAGGAGATGGTGCTGGAGTATCACGAGGTATAGTTGGGGCTGCTGCAACCGGTATTCTGGCTGCAAGAGATATATTAAAGAGTCAAAGATAATAAAAATGCGATAATGATATTAATAAATTTTAATAAATCCCAATTAAATTATAGGATATGGAAAAATGAACGACCTAAAAATCACTAAAATACTATTTATAATTCTTATAATTACAGTAATCTTAGAAGCAGCTTTTATTTATATCTACAGCCCCTATAGTGGAGTTAAATGCCCAAACTGCAACTCCACAAACACAAAAATTTTAGCCATAGATGAATATGAACCTGAATATGAATGTCAGAATTGTGGTGCACATTTTTTTGAAGGCGGTTTTATATGGGGATATGATGACGAAATAAATGCAGAATATAATAAAACAACAGAACAGCCAAAATATCATTTGGATAGATAAAATTCAAAATAAATTGAAAATATAATATAAATCAATGTATAATAAAAATATTAAAAAAAATAATTGAAATTAAGGATAGACACAAATGAAAATTATAAATAAGTTAAAAAATAATGAAATAGCTCTTAAATATTTAAATATAATGCTTATTTTTGTAATTTTATCAATGATAATTTCTATGATTCCTTTCTTATTCTTAAAAAATGGTTCTGATTTATTAACATACATAATTTTCATTTTACCCGGTATTGGCGGGTTAATAGCCAGTTATATAGGTGGAGGAATACGTGGTATTCTGGGCGGAGCGGTTGTAGGAGCTTTAGTATTCTGTATAGGACCCGGCATATTTCTCATACTTTCAACTCTTATTACCAGCCCAGATCCATCCAGCATAGTGTTGATGGTGGTCTGGATTCCCACAGCATTAATAATAGGGGGAATAGCAGGATTAATTGGTGGGTTTATTGGGTTTTTAGTGAAAGCGGGTGTTAACGCATTAACTAATAGATGAAATAAATGGATAGTCTTGATAAATTTAATTTAAATGAACTAAATATTTTGAAAATTAAGATTTCAAAAAAATCTTGGGAGCAGCTTTGATTGCTATACTAGCTTATAAAGATATTTTGAGATGGGTTTGGGGTAATCGAATTTATTAAATAAGAAATATTTAATTTTCTAGTCTATATTACGCTCATTATTGATTTCTTTTAATAAATTCTTTATCATTTCCCTATATTTACCTACTAATCTGTAATTGTCTTTTTCCCAAGGATTAGGTCTATCATACTGTATAATTTGTCTTAGATAGTCTCTCGGTGCAATACTAATCTCCCTCGATATCGTAGTTAGAATTATACCTGCTTTACCTTCATCAATCGCTTCCCCGTCATTGACAATCTTTTCTTTTATCATGTCTCTAGTTACCTTATCTTTCTCTAAACATAAAGGAAGAAGAATATTCTTAATACGTTGTGGGGGCTTACGATTCTCCGACAAATAATTCTCCAATAGTTTTCGCAAATCTTCTGGCTCATAGTTCCCTGGATTATGATCTACTAAAATCTTGTTTGTTATCTTTTTACTTCTTTCCTTCTCTATCTCCTCGGGTATTATCATAGTTTTAGCTAAAAACTCTTCTCCGCCTTTTGTTTTAATATATTTTAAAATTAGGGCGTTTATGCTGATGCCAAAGTTGGTTGATAACCATTCAATCATCCTTTCTAAAGCTTCATCAAGTGAAAATCCCACTAAAAGAATTCTTTGTGTTTCATTGATATTCAAATTTTCTAAGTCCATAGTTTCCTCAAAATTTTCATTTAAATAATCTTCTAAAGTTTCTTTGGAATATTTTAGACATATTTCACTCAATTTATCCAAATCCCATGAAGATACATCCGATGCGTAGTCCATCGCTTGAGTTAAAGCATCTCTAGGGAGTCTATCTCTCTTTAATTCAATTATAACTAAATTACCTGCCTTGTCCATTCCTAAAAAGTCCAAAGGACCAGATTTCGTACGTACTTGCTCTCCAATTATCAGTATGTCCTGACCTAAGACTATCGGATTGTCCTTTATCCATTTTTCAAGATCTTCTGTTTCTCTTCTTCCTGCTTGAGCCATAGATATATCAATATGTTCCAATTTTCCATCGACAATTTGCCAAACCCCAATTTCAGTTGCCATTTTTCAAGCTCCTTTCAGAAATATATGTCATCATCTGCAAATAATAGTTATAATATCGCTATCTTCCAGAACATAATCACTGCTCACCCTTCTTCCACTTCTAGCATCTATTGCATGCATAAAAGTATCTCCAATATCTGTATGTATCACATAGGCCAGATCTCTTGGATGCGCACCCCTATTTATTAAAATAGCGTCAGGAAGTATATTTCCATCTTTATCAGACAGTTTATGTTCATCTTCTACTGGGAAAACAACTACCATGTCCAAAAGATCAAATATTACCTTGTTTAAAGCTTCCTGAATACCTGTACTTCCATATTTTTGCAATAAGTTTTCTTTTATGAAATTAAGGGCTTTTTTTTGATTTTCATTTAATTTTTCAGGTTTTAAAATCTCAAAATCTGAAGCTCCAGGTGAATACTTTATAAATCCAGCTTCTGATGCCTTTTTAAGAGCTATCTCAGCTTCTGCAGATGCCGGTACCACATTATCATATTTCTCTTTCAATCTTCCGATATTTTCTTCTGCACCGTGAATATCAGCCTTATTTGCAACTATAAGCATCGGTTTTGCTGTTTGTAGAAGAACATCAAGGAATTCTATGATATCATCATCTTTCCATTCATGATATTCCGCTTCTACTGCCTTTTTTGCCTCTACAATACTTTCTAAACCTATACCAGTCCCACTAAGCTGTTCTGCTAGAATCCTTGAAAAATCGATTTTCTCAGAGAGCGCCTTTCTAATCAATCTGTTCCAGTTTTTCTTCAGGATGCCAAATAGCCACATTGTTAGCTCATGCTGTAAAAACTCCACATCTTCAAGTGGATCATGTGACCCTGGCTCACATGGCCTTCCCTCTTCATCAGTGGAACCTGAAGCATCTATAACATGTATAAATGCACCGGCCTGTCTTAAATCATCTAAAAATTTGTTTCCTAAACCTCTACCTTCATGGGCGCCTGGAACGAGACCCGCTACATCCAAAAGCTCCACTGGAATCATCCGTTTTCCATCCACACATCTGGAATTTTTGGGATTGCATACAAGATCTAATTCCTGACATGGACAATCTGTAACCACAAATGCAACAGCTTTATTGGTATCAATTGTTGTGAATGGATAACTAGCAACCTCAGCTTCAGCTAAGGTTGCGGCATTAAAAAAAGATGATTTTCCCACATTTGGTTTTCCTGTAACAGCTATCTGGAGCATTTTATCACTTTCAGATTTTTTTAAATCATTTCATTTTGATATTGAATATAAAGATAAATAATGCTTTCGAACATGAAATGCAGGAAAAAACTGACATCATAATTTATTGAAAAATAAATGCAAAAATTAATTGGCAATAATCTGGACTTAAAAAAATAGAAAGGTTAAGTCAGGGCATAATAGCTACCATATCTTGTCTCATACCTGTATAACCATCCGTACATCCACCGGTATTTCCATCTGTAGGCCCAATAATAATACCTCTTTCCACCGCGCCTGTACCACTTCTTGTAAGCTTTCTTATACCATTGCTTGTACCAGCCCTTCTTATATGGGATACTCACCACATAACTGTAACCAACAAGCCTATATATGGAATAAACTTCTATATAAACTGGTGATAGGTTACCAGCTGCATCTGCAGCCACGAATTTAACTGTGGTGGTTTTGTCTATGTAGAGTGGTGTATTATAGATGAAACTGGCTTTTGTGGGTGTGCTGCCATCTGTAGTTAAATAGATATTTCCAGGCTCACTGGATGTGAGAGATACACTGAGGGGAGAATAATATGAACCTCCTTTTGGATCAGCGCTTGCTGTTGGTAATGTGGTGTCAGTAACTATATTTGACAAGGCTTTATATGCATTGATTCGACCGCTGGTTAATATTTTACCTGCTAGGGAACTTATATAGTCAACATTGTTCAGTATCGTGCTTTTTATCTCCAGATTATTAAGATCAGGTCTTAAAGCCTTTATCAGCCCTGCCAGTCCAGAAACATAGGGTGTTGCCATTGAAGTTCCGCTTAAATATCCATAGGAGGAGCTGGGCTTTGTACTGTAGATACTCACGCCAGGGGCTGTGACATCTACTGAATTTAGACCATAATTCGAAAATGATGCTAAATTGTCATTTTGATCAGATGCTGCAACAGCTATTATATTGGGGCTTAAATAGGATGCAGGATAAGTGGGTGTTACATCGTTATTATCCCCCCCATAATAGGGATCGTTTCCAGCTGCACATACAAAAAGAGCCTGAGATGCATCTATAATGTCTTTTAATGCTTGTGAATAATCAGGTCCACCCCACGAATTGCTTATTATATGGGCACCCATTAAACGTGCATAGTTTATGGCCTCGATGGCATCATTTACATCCCCTTTTCCAGTGGAACCTAAGAATTTAAGAGCCATTATTTTAACATTCCACATAACCCCTGTAGTTCCCTGAGCATTGTTTCCCACTGCTCCGATGATTCCCGCTACATGTGTTCCATGTCCATTGTCATCTGAAATTATATTATTATCATTTAAAAAGTTCCATCCATAAACATCGTCTATAAAATCATTATCGTCGTCGTCTATACCGTTACCAGGTATTTCGACCGTATTTATCCATATATTAGCCTGAAGATCAGGGTGATTAATATCAACACCAGTATCAAGCACAGCTATTATCACATTACTTGATCCAGTGGTTATATCCCATGCACTTGGTGCATTAATCTTTGTAAGACCCCAAAGACTGCTATAATAAGAATCATTAGGAATTACTTCTGTCCTAAATTTATAATTAGATTCAGCATAAAGAACATCAGGATTCTGCTGGTATCTGGCTATTGCATCCTGTATTTTAATTGTTTCAGGAATTTTAACAAGTTGTAGGCCAGGGACTTCCTTGAAATCTTTAATCACTGTGGCACCTATTTGAGAGTGGGCAGCCATGGAAGTCTGGGCTAAATCTGTTATATTTGAGTTAAATCTAACAAAAATCTCATTTTCAACATTTGAAATTGATGTTGTATTATTCTCCAGATTGGGAGTATTACTTGCAGATCCTCCTTCTGTACCTGAAACAGTTCCTGAATCAGTTATCGCCGCAGCATTTGATGTATCTGCTGCTGCAGCTCCTCCACAGATCATTAAAGCTAAAACAAATATAAAAACCGTTAATGCTGCTTTTTTATTCAATTTTTTCACCTTTAATTCATACTATGTTATGATTTTTAGGATATATAAAAATTTAGATTTAAAGTGGGCTCTGATATAAATCTGTTCTTGAATTATGTAAAAAAACACCTGAAACTAGTGGAGTTATCATATCATCATAAGATGTATCGATAACATAGGCACAAAAATCAATTTGCTGTTCTGTTTATATTGTCACACAAAAATAACTTTTTAATTATTTGATGTGAATATTTTCACATATTATCAGAAATATTCTATAATAACAATAAATCATTCATAAAAATGTGTAAATTTTTTTAAAACCCAAATAATTTTAAGATATATCTGCAATACTTATATATGAGGCATAAACATGCGAAAACTCTATGTAGTAGGAATTGGGCCAGGATCTAAGGATTACTTATCTCCAGCAGCAAAAAAGGCTGTTGAATCATCAGATGTGGTTGTGGGAAGTAGAAGGGCTATTGATCTTTTTGAGGATGTTGAAGCTGAGAAGATTGAGCTTGGATCCAAAAATGTAGAGGTGAAGATTGAATTAGCTATCTCCAAGGTAGAGGAGGATAGGTCTGTTTCTGTACTTTCAACAGGAGACCCTGGATTTTCTGGGATTTTAAAGCCCGTTTTAAAAAAAGTAGGTGATAGAGACGATATCCACGTAGAGGTTGTGCCAGGGATAAGTTCCATTCAACTGTGTGCTGCTAGGCTTCAAATACCCTGGGATGGTGCTGATTTAATAACTTTACATGGAAAAGGAATTTCAAAAAAGGTATTGAAGGTTATAGATAATGGGAAGCCAACGATAATACTTCCAAATTTTAAAATAGATGAAGTAGCAAATTTTTTGATTGAAAATGGTGCTAATCCAGATAGAAAAGTTGCAATCTGTGAGCGGCTTAGCTATGACGATGAAAAAATAGTAATAACCGCTCTTAAAGGTGTTTTAGAAGAAGAATTCAGTTATATGTGTATTATGGTTGTATATTAGTTTTTTATATCGTTTTATTTAATATTAAAAAATATTTTAAATTTCATTTTTCGCATAATTCCTCATCCTCTTCTCGCCAAGGCGGATAAACCATACATAGAAATTTCAGATCAGAATCTCCAATGTTTTCAATCCATTGTTTTGCATTTGGTGGAATATAAATAGCCTGACCAGACTGGATCTCTGCAGATTCATCATCGATGTGCATCAAGCCCTTTCCTTCAAGTATGTAATACACCTCCACAGATTTTTTCAGTTTATGGGACATAGAAGATTCTCCAGACTTTAATATGGTGTGGGCTATGCTAAATTGCATCTTCAAATCCTGGTCTTCACGATCTGGGTGAAGTAGTTCGCAGATGAGGGTTTTATCCAGGGCTCTAAAATAGTTGCAGTTTTTAGTGTCTTTTATAATCATATCATCACGATTTATAGTGAAGTACCAAATGTTTTATACTATTTACTCAATAAACTTGCGAAAAGTGATTTTTACTGGTTAAATACAATTTATTTGATTTTCTTGATCTATAAGTTTAATAAATTACGTTTTTCACTATAATAAGTTAAATTAATGTTTTAAAATAAGATTTTATGTAAGTATTTGCCATATAGAGATAAATATTTTATTCTATTCTTTCAAATCCACTTTTTTCAACGATTTTTTGACCTTCATTAAGAATAAATTCTAAAAAGTCTTTTAGAATCTTGTTTTCTTCATTAACCATAACTATACTTATTATATGCTTGGTTTCGTTCTTTATTATGTCAGAACCTGAGAAAAAACTTCCATTCAAGAAAGTGTAACAATCATTATGGTCTTCAACGATTTTTGAAGCTGTATATGGAGATTTCACTTGTTTTACTATCCGGTATCCGATTCCTGCTTTATCTAGGGTATTCCATGCAAGTCTTTGAGACGAGTTAATTACTTCCACAAATTTCCTACCTTTTAAGTCATTCAGGGCATCTGGGAGGCTATTATTGCCTGATACTAAAACCAGTTGGTCATAGGCAATTGGGATGAAATCTAAGTCTCTTCTGAAGGCATGTATAGGGTCATCCAATGTTAAAATGTCTATCATATCCATATCAGCAAGGTAGATAGCACTTTCATCATCTGTTGAATACAACATTACATCCAAGCCGTATTCTAGCGCTAAAATTTCTAAAAGACGTGATGATATGTATCCTCCGCAAATCACAATCTTCTTACGTTTTTTCATTCTACTAATATATTTTCTATGTTTTTCTAGAAGTTTTATGGCGTAATCTGTTAATTCCGAACCAGCACCAGTTGCCTCAACAAGACTTACACCAAGCTTTTCTTCAGCATCCTTTATACGCCGATTTAGCACAGCATGAGATACGCCTAACATTTTAGCTGCTTTACGCTGTGACCATGTTCTCGATATGCATTCTAATGCTTCAAAAAACTTATAACTGAGCGTATGATCATTTATAACCAGACCTAACTTCGGATGAACGTCCATAAAGATCCCTGATTTTTTTTATTAATTCTAATTTTTTGTTTTCAATCTTTTTTGTTATTCTAAACTGTTTTTATGAAATAAATATCATTTTTATCTTTAATATTTTCTAATATTTTTAATTGAAGCTTAAATGAGAATTATATTTAAGTTTCTTATTGAAAAATTGATTTTTGGATAAAATAACATTAATTATTTGCATTAATTCTTTATATTAAGAATTAACTAAAATTTTAAGGTAGCTAAAGTTATATACAATATTTATAGATATAAAATTACATAAATTTATGTGAAAGTCATGTCGGTGTAATTATGATTTTAAATGAGGCTATGGATGAAATAGTAACCAATGTACGGGAGGTATCTGCTGAATTTGATAATGAAACCATAAAGAAATTGCTGGAGATCCTAACTTCGGCGCAAAGCGTTTTTGTGTTGGGAGTGGGAAGATCTGGTCTGGTTGCCAAAGCATTTGCCATGAGACTCATGCATCTGGGAATAGACGTCTATGTGGTTGGAGAGACCATAACTCCGGCAATTTATGCTGGTGATTGTCTTCTTGCTATTTCTGGTTCTGGTGAGACAAGTTTTATTATCAGCACAGCCAAGATCACCAAAAAAAGAGGAGCAAAAATAATTGCAGTAACTTCATATGTGGATTCAACCCTGGGAAAACTTTCTGACCTGATTATACGTATTAAGGGAAGAACAAAAATTAGTTCTGAGAAAGATTACATAAAACGGCAGATGAATGGGAAACATCAACCTTTAGCACCTCTAGGAACTTTATTTGAAGTATCAACCCTCATTTTTCTTGATGCTGTTATAGCAGAACTCATGTATAAATTAGGGAAAACTGAAGATGATCTTAAGGCAAGACACACGGTTCTGGAATAATATAACCTGAAATTTGTTATACCTTCTTATTTTACCATTAAATTTTTTATTTTCATCTTTTTTTCTTTTTTTAAAATTTATTTATTTGATGATAATCTAAAAAATAAACGATTAAATTAAGATTCGATGTGGATATGTGTAAATATTAAAACGTTCCCCTCTGACAAATCCAACTATTGTGACTCCTGATTTTTCACCAGCTAAAAAGCCTGAATATGTTGGTGCAGCTTTAGAAGTTAAAATGGGAATTCCAACTCTCGCAACCTTCATTACCATGTCTGATGGCATCCTTCCGCTACAAGCAATAAAACTCTGGGAAAAATCAATTTTTTTTAATGCACCAGCCCCCATGATCTTATCTATTGCCACATGTCTGCTTACATCCTCTATCGCAATGAATTCATGGCCATTTACCAATGCAGCTATATGAGTACCTCCTGTATCTTTCCATATCTTCGATTCTTCTCTTAATTTTTTAAATGCTTCGAATATTTCCTCTTTGGAAACAGAATAATCTGTATCTATTTTTTCTACAAGTTCGATTTTACCCCTCAAGCCTCCAAAACAATCTGAACTCATAACAAGTTCTCTTCTAATATCAAAATCTGCAAGGTTGATTTTTACATCTATGGTTTTTTCATTTATAATTAAATCTGTTATATTGTCTGGAGAATCCACTAAACCTTCACCAAGTAGATATCCGATGGTGAATTCTTCTAGAAAGGTTGGGCTAACAGAAAACCTGCCAAAAGTCATATCATTCACGATAATTTCTATTTCTTCGTCATTAACTATTTTCTCATCCAGTTCAAAAGTTTCTTTACCAACTCTCAAGGCCCGCACTTTTTGAAACATTTCAGGCATAATTAATACCTCAGATTAAAATTCTTTGATTTATCAGAACTTTCTGCATGTTCTTATTGAGTCTTCCAAATTATTTAAATGATTTTAAACATGATATTAAATTTAATGATAATATAAAATAAAAGGAAGGATCCACTATTTTACAATATTTAAATTAATCTAAAAATAAATGGTATTAGCGGAGGACTTTAATGGGAAAAGACTTGAGGGAAATTTTATCATTTTATAAGGGTGATAGGTCAAATTTAATACCAATATTACAAGATATTCAAGCCAATTTTGGTTATCTACCTGAAAATGCGATTTTAGAAATTTCTAAATTCACAAAAATACCTGAAAGCGAAATATATGGTGTGGCTACATTTTATGCCCAGTTTAGATTTACACCAATTGGCAAGAAACACATTATGGTGTGTGAAGGAACTGCATGCCATGTAAAGGGTGCGGATCAGATAATGGAAGGAATTGAAAGATATTTAGATATAAAAGAAGGAGAAACCACTCCTGATTTGGAATGTTCCTTAGAATCTGTGGCCTGTCTTGGATGCTGTGCACTAGCACCCTGCGCCATGGTAAATGAAAAAGTAGAATCTAATCTAACATTGAAAGATATAAAAAAGCTATTTTCTAAAAATTCAAAATAATAGATGATATAATTCAAAATAAAGGATATAAAAAGGATAAAGGGAATATAATGAATTTTAGTGAAATGATTCAGCAAGCTAAAGAGGAATATAACTCTTTATACCAAAATGAGGAACTTGTAATATTAATTGGTTCTGCTACATGCGGTAATTCTGCCGGAGCATCTATTGTATCTTCAACGATTCAGGAAGAATTAGAAAAACATAATATAAATTATAAAATCGTTGAAGTAGGATGTATTGGGCTTTGTTATGCTGAACCAATTGTGACAATCATTAAACCTGGAAGCCCTGCCATTTTCTATGGAAATATAACTCCAGATATGGCTGTAGAACTTGTTGACTCATACATAATTAATAATGATCCACTTCTGGATTATGCACTTGGCACGTTTGAGGATGGTGGTATTGATAAAATACCTCACATTTTTGATATTCCGGTGTTGAAACCGCAGGTAAGGATGATTTTACGTAACTGTGGCTTCATTGATCCAAAAAATATCCTTCACTACATAGCTAACGAGGGTTACAGTGGATTTGTAAATGCGCTTGGAATGAAACCTCAACAGGTAATCCAAACAATAAAAAAATCAGGTTTGAGAGGGAGAGGAGGAGCAGGTTTTCCCACATGGCAAAAATGGCAGTTCTGTCTGGATTCAGCGGAAAAAACTAAATATATTATATGTAATGCTGATGAAGGGGATCCTGGTGCTTTTATGAACAGGTCTCTTCTTGAAAGTGACCCTCATTCTGCTCTGGAAGGATTGCTTATAGCTGCTTATGCAACAGGGGCAAAAGCTGGATATATTTACTGCAGAGCAGAGTATCCACTTGCATTGGAACGATTAAAACATGCAATAATGCAGATGAGAGAATTTAGACTTTTAGGAGACAATATCCTAGATTCAGGATTTAGCTTTGATATTGAAATAAAGGAAGGAGCCGGTGCATTTGTTTGCGGTGAAGAAACTGCTTTAATTGCTTCCATAGAAGGGAGAAGAGGTATGCCACGTACTCGTCCACCCTTCCCTAGCACTTCAGGATTGTTTGGCAAGCCAACTGTCATAAACAATGTGGAGACTCTGGCAAGTGTATCTCTTATAATGCAGAAAAGTCCTCATGAATTCGCTGAATATGGAACTCGGCAGAGTAAAGGAACAAAAACCTTTTCTTTGGTAGGTAAAGTGAAAAAAACAGGCCTTATTGAAGTTCCATTAGGCACTACCCTAAGAGAAGTTATCTATGATATAGGTGGGGGAATTCAGAATGACGGAGATTTCAAGGCAGTTCAAATCGGAGGTCCTTCTGGTGGTTGTCTTCCAGAAAGTTTTATTGATACTCCCATTGATTACGATTCGCTTAACCTGGCCGGTGCTATAATGGGCTCAGGAGGTTTGGTTGTAATGGATCAGAACACCTGTATGGTTGATGTGGCCCGATACTTCCTTGAATTTACCCAGAAAGAGTCCTGTGGTAAATGTGTACCCTGTAGGCTTGGAACCAAGCAGATGCTCGATATTTTAGTGGATATAACTGAAGGAAAAGGTAAACCAAATGATATAAACTTGCTTGTGGAGTTAGCAGAGGCCATTAAACTTGCATCACTTTGTGGACTGGGGCAGACAGCTCCCAATCCTGTACTTACCACTATACGTTTTTTTAAGGACGAGTATGGGGCACATATCCAGGAGAGGATGTGCCCATCTCTTTTATGTAGGGAACTTATATCATACATAGTTTTACCAGATAAGTGTCAAAGCTGTATGTTATGTCTTAAATCATGTCCTGTAGATGCAATTATTGGTGGAAAAAAGCAAATACATGTGATTGACCAGACTAAATGTATAAAGTGTGGCACCTGCTTTGAGGTATGTTCTGAAAAATTTGCAGCTGTGGAAAAAGTTTCAAAAACAAAAGGAAAGAATGAAAAACTAGATGATGAGAAAATAGATAAATAAAGGTTAAATTCTTAAACTACATTTTTAATTAGATTTTCGTGAGTCCATAAACTGTAAATTCGCGAATTTAAATTTAATAGCTTGTTTATAGGTTTGTATAAGACTATTGGGTTTAATATTTAATTTAACCACTATAAAATGGGTTTATTGTTTTTTATAAGGTCTATAGTTGATTACAGCGCCATTTTTTTATAGAAATGAAAACTATTCTGATTTATGATGCTATAACTTAATCACAGCGGTTGCAGCAGCTTTAAATCCTAAAAAAACTTTTTTTCCAAGATTTAAATTGAGTTCTTCTCTGGAATACTCTGTGATATCAACAAAGAGTGTGATCTTACCGATGTCTATATTTAACCGTATCATTTGATTTTTTAGTTCCATTCCCGTGATTAAACCCCCGAATACATTTCTAACGCTTGATTCTTGGGGTTTTAACATAACAAATATATCTTCCGGACTTATTAAAACTAAAACTTTGTCTCCAACAGTTAAATTCTCTCTAAGGGGTAATACGACTTTTTTTTCATTTAAATAAATGTTAATGATTTTTTTTTCTTTGTCAATTTCTGAAATATTACCTTCAATTTCATTTACATCAGTATGCATCTTTAAAATACTTTCAACCTTTTTATATTCCTTTAATACTAATTTACCCATATCAGTAAGTTTACTTTGACCTCCACCACCCTTTCCCCCTCTTTTTGTAGTGACCAATTCAGTATCGAGCTCGTTCTCCATGTTTTTTATATAGTTGAGGGAACTTCGGTAAGGTATCTCTGCTTTCTGGGATGCTTTGGTTATGGATCCATATTCATCAATATATTTTAGAAGTTTAAATTTGCTGTTATCCATTAATATAATTTTATCTCCAAGATCGAGCTTATATACTTGTTTGTCTTTTGATCTGTTCATTAAAGTTTCCCCTTTTATTCCTTTTACTACTTAACATATTTTTTATAAAATGGTTCCCTGTTTTTTATAGCAATTAAAAATAGTTCTTTCAGCTGCTTGTCAGAGTAACCCTGGTTTATTGGTCCTATCAAATCCACAAGATCGTCATTTTTAAGAAGACAGGGTTTTAATTTTCCGTCTGGAGTTATTCTAATTCTGGTGCAGTTTTTACAGAATTCTGTATTATCCATAGGTCTTACAACCTCGATTTCCCCTCCATTAATGAAATATTTTTTCCTATCCTGCATAAATTGCCTTTTTTTAACTTTATTAGAAATTCTAGCTAGTTCTTTTTCAATTCCAGCCATTTTGTAGCGATATTCATCGAAAAATTCAGAATCAGGGCAATTTTCTGTTTTTAGAAGCTCAATAAGTTGCAATATAGCGTTGTTTTCCCTACAGAACTGAAACATATCCCAAATTTCATGGTGGTTTACACCTTTCATAACAACCATATTAACTTTAACTGGGTATAGTCCAACTTCCACAGCTTTCTTTATTCCCTCTTTGGCCTTTTCAAGGTAATCTTTTTTGGTAATAAATAGGTAGGTCTTCGAATTGAGTGTGTCAAAACTTATATTCACACGATTAAGGCCTGCATCAAGTAAATCCTTTGCATATTTACCTAGCAGCGTTCCATTCGTGGTCAAAGAAACATCACGAAATCCAAGGGAGGATATTTTCTTAACTATGTCAATGATATCTTTCCTTATTAAAGGTTCTCCCCCAGAAATCCTTATCTTCTTTATTCCAATTTCTTTTGCGATTTTGGCTATTCTAAATATCTCACTGGGGGACATTTCGTAATCTTGGGGCATTATTCCGTCATTGTGACAGTAAAAACAGTTTATATTACAACGGGTTGTTATTGAAATCCGAAGGGAAAAAACTGGTCTGTTAAATCTATCAGTTATTGTCATCTCTTATCAGCAATTCAATTTTTTTACCTTTAATGTCTCCTACTTCAGGAGTTTTTAGAGAATCTACCATGCCCAAAAAAGTATTTTTAACAATACTTTGTACAAATGGGTTCATAGGAATCAAAGAATTATCTATTTTTAGTGTAACATCATCGGACTTGGTAAAACATTTATTTTCTGTGGTAGTTGCTCCCCTTACTCTTGCTTTTGCAAATTCCAGGCAAGTTTCAAAACCACACTTCGTACAATTCAGATTTGTTAACTTGCCGAAGCTTCTCTCTTCTATGAGATCTACAATTGATTTAATGGCTGTTTGATCAATTTCTGTTACATTAACTTTTTTTAAGGTAAAATCATCCTCGTAGTCTGATGTGGATATTTTAGCATATTTAGAATGTTTAAATCCCTCTAAAACAACAAAATCAAGTTTTTTAATACATTCAAGCATTTCTAACAGTTTATCCAGGCCGATGATTTTATTTATCCTAAAAAATGTTTGATCCCCGGCTCCGACCACTATTTCTGCACCAGCCTCTCCATGTTTCCAAGTGTCTTTCCCCTCTAGGTCAAAGCCGTGATATATATGTTTTACAGTCCCCACGTGAAAACCTCTCTCTACAAGTTCACAGACGATCTTTGTTAGTAAGGTAGTTTTTCCAGTATTTTTTGTGCCTACTATTCCTATGACTTTCATGTTAACACCTTATTTAGTAGCTCTAGAAACTTCACTATAAATATAATATCGGTATGCATATTAGGATCCATTTTATATTAAGATTATTTATCTATACAATGATGTAAATTTAACAAGTTTAAAACAAATTTAAGAGTATTAATATGAATAATAATATGAATAATAATGAGGTCGCACTAAATATCGACGGTTTACAGATAAAAGCTAATAAGGGCATCACCATTCTCCAAGCAGCACTCGAAAATAATATATATATCCCTAATCTTTGTTATAGTCCATATTTAAAACCTGGTGGCGCATGTAGACTGTGCATGGTTGAAATTGATGATGGCCGTTTGGTAACTTCCTGTGAAACACCTGTAGAACAAGGGATGAATGTGGTAACAGAGAATTCAAAGATAAATAATGTAAGAAAGCTGGTTGCTGAATTGCTAATTGCAAACCATGAAGTAGACTGCCTAACATGCGCAAAAAATGATCACTGTAAGTTACAGGAAATAGCAGCTTATCTTGGAATTGAAAAAGAGAAATTAGGGAATTTAAGAAGGGTGCTGTTCGAGATCCCGAAAGATACTTCTAATCCTTTTTTTGACCGTGATCTAGGAAAATGTATTCTCTGCGGAATTTGTGTTAGGATATGCAGGGATATTTTAGGTGTAAGTGCAATTGATTTTGGATTTCGAGGCTATGAAACTAGGATAACAACTTTTTCCGATAAACCCATTTTGGAATCAAGTTGTGTATCTTGTGGGGAGTGTGTTGTAGGGTGCCCAGTTGGTGCACTGGTACCTAAAAACACATTGCAGCCTTCCCGGGAAGTTAAAACAATATGTCCTTACTGTGGTGTTGGTTGTGGTATTTATTTGGGGGTTAGGGGTAACACAATTGTAAATGTAAGGGGAGACTCTGATAATCCTGTAAATAAAGGAAATCTTTGTGTTAAAGGTAGATTTGGATACAATTTCATTAATCATCCGAAAAGATTAACTACACCACTTATAAAGCGAAATGGTAAATTTATTGAGGTAACCTGGGATGAAGCACTTGATTATATCGCGCGGAACATATCAAAGTATGTGGGGGATTCTTTTGCCGCCATTGCATCTGCAAAATGTAGTAACGAGGAAAATTACGTCTTTCAGAAATTTACCAGGGCAGTGATGGGCACAAACAATATTGACCACTGTGCACGTTTGTGTCACGTCTCCACAGTAGCAGGTCTTGGAAAGACCCTAGGAAGTGGTGCAATGACCAATACTATAGCTGAAATCGCCGATTCCGCCTGTATATTTGCTATAGGTACAAACACAACATCTACACATCCAATAACGGCTCTAGGGATAATAAAAGCGGTTCAAAATGGTGGAAAGCTCATTGTTGCCAATCCAAGAGAAATTGACTTGTGCAGGCATGCTGATATATGGTTGCAACATTGTCCAGGTACTGATGTTGTTCTTCTTATGGGTATGATGCGTCAAATAGTTGATAGGGAACTTTTTGACTCTTCTTTTGTAAATGATCGTTGTGAGAACTTTAACTTATTTAAAAAATCTCTGCGGGAATTTGATCTTGATTCTGTGGAGAAAATTACTGGTGTAAATAAGGATAAGATAATAGAAGCAGCAAAAACCTTTGCATCATCTAAAACAGCTTCTATCCTTTATTCTATGGGCATAACTCAGCATTCTCATGGTACTGATAATGTTATAGCTGTGAGTAATCTTGCACTTCTGACGGGAAACATTGGCAAACCATCTGCTGGTGTAAATCCATTACGGGGACAAAACAATGTACAGGGATCTTGTGATATGGGATGTTTGCCTGATGTTTACCCAGGTTACCAAAGTGTAGAAGACTATAAAATCCTTGAAAAGTTTCAAAGAGCCTGGGATTGTAAGCTCAATAAATCTTCTGGACTTACACTTCCCCAAATCATAGAATCTGCTCATGATGGAAAGATTAGGGCTATGTATATTGTGGGTGAAAATCTCATTTTGAGTGAACCTAATTCTTCACATGTCATAGAATCACTGGAAAAATTGGAATTTGCAGTGGTTCAGGATATATTTCTAACGGAAACTGCTCTATTGGCTGATGTTGTGCTGCCTGCCTGTACATTCGCTGAGAGAGATGGAACGTTTACAAATACAGAACGCAGAGTTCAACTATTTCAAAGAGCAATAAAACCTTTAGGTAGTTCAAAACCTGATTGGTGGATTACATGTGAGATCTCAAAGAGATTGGGAGCAAAGGGTTTCGATTTCCATAATACTAAAGAAATTTTGGAAGAAATCGCGTCCCTTACACCAATTTATGGGGGTATTTTTTATGATCGTCTTGAAAAAGGGGGTTTGCAATGGCCATGTTCCGATGCGGAGGATAATGGAACTTCAATACTCCATATGAATCAATTTGCAACTGAAAATGGTAAAGGTAAGTTTTTACCCTTAAGTTATAAGCCATCTGCTGAACTTCCTGATAATGAATATCCTTTTATTCTTACTACTGGACGTAGTCTCTATCAGTACCATACTGGAACCATGACAAGAATGGTAGAAGGGCTTAACAAGTTATACGGACATGATTTTGTGGAAATAAACCCGAAAGATGCATCAGATCTTGATATTAATCATGATGAATTTGTTCGGGTAATTTCTCGTAGAGGAGAGGTTAAGGCTAAGGCAAAATTAACTGATGCATTACCGAAAGGGGTGATTTTTATGACCTTCCATTTTGCTGAAACACCAACCAACATACTCACAAACTCAGCCATGGATCCTATATCCAACACACCGGAATTGAAGTTTTGCGCTGTTAAGATAGAGAAAGATACTGAATAAGATGGAAAATTAAAGTCAAATCAATCTTGAATATATGATTAGAAAAAAGTGGTGGGATTGTTTTTTTAATCAGTTATTTTTAAAAAATTTTATCCTTGTTTTTTAATTTTTCCAGTTAAAGATGATCAATCTTTAAATAGGCAATTTGAAAAATAATTTTATACTATAATATTATACTATTAATAATTATACTATTACTCATAGTATTTATGAGGATTATTTAAATAATTATAAGCAAAACGTGTTCTTAATACACACTAATATATATTGATTTCCATTTGAATTTAGTAGAAATGTATATAAATATTGGAATTATAAGTGTGATCAATACACATGGTGACTCAATGCCAAGGCATATAGTTTCAGGATTGAAGTATATAGCAGCAGTGAACTTAAGGAAAAAAGGACATACTCAAAAAAAAATAGCAGAAATTTTAGATATGGACAGATCAACAGTTTCTCATTATTTAAATGGAAGAAATGTATCTTGGACATCTATAGAAATAGCAGAAGTTATAACGAATTTCTGTCCCAAGGATTTTATGATCTTAACTTATGCTTTACTGAAAGACAGAGAACAAACCAGAAACATAATAAAAACATGTTCAGCTAGGAGATACGAAGCATTTATAAAAGATTCATGTATTGGTTGCGCCCTGTGTGTAGATAACTGTCTGATGAATGCCATAACGTTGGATAATCTTAGATCACACATAGATCCTGAGTGGTGTTTTGGATGCAGGATATGTGAAACTGAATGTCCAACAGATTCAATAGAAATTAAGGAGGTAGATTAATGGAAACTACAGAGATAATTGAGGATAAGAACATAACTGTGGAAAGAACCGGGGAAGAGATTAGAAAACTTTTCTTTAAAAATGAATTATGTGCTTCATGTGGTTTGTGTGAAGAGATATGCCCGGTTTCTGCTATTGAAGTGGAACCCACAGGAGCAATGGTTAGAACAGAGCAGGAATCAAGTAAGATTAACATCGATGAAACCAAGTGTGTTCTCTGTGGTATGTGCAGTTGTATATGTCCTTTCGATGCACTGGACCTTGAAATAGATGGAGAATCCATAAAAGACAAGGAAGAGTATCCAAAACTCATAAAATCTGCAGAAATTGATGATGAACTCTGTATATACTGCAAAGCATGTGAAACAGCCTGTCCTCAAACTGCAATAACAGTTTCAAGAGAATTGCCAGCAAGGGCAGATCTTGTAACTGGTGAAATCGAGGTAGACAAAGACAAATGTATCTATTGTGGAATGTGCGAGGAAATGTGCCCTGCTGATGCCATATACTTAGAAGAACAAATCCCAACATCTGATAATCCAGAAGTAGCCTCTGACATCATTATAGACGAGGATAAATGTGTATACTGTGGAATATGTAAGCGAATTTGTCCAGAAGATGCTATAACAGAGGCATGTAGGATATGTCCATACGGAGAGTATGAAATAGAAGAGGCCGATGTTACAGGAAGCTCAATTATAGACGACGAGTTGTGTGTGAACTGTGGGTGGTGTCAGGAAATCTGTCCAAAAGATGCACCAACTGTTACAAAGCCATTTGAAGGTGAGTTAACCCACGACGACGAAATCTGCCAAGGCTGCGAAACATGTGTCATGGTCTGTCCATGTAACGTTTTCTCATTCCCTCAGCCATCTAAATCTGGTGAAAAAGTTCCAAAGCTCTTTAAAGACGAAAGATTCTGTATTTATTGCGGGGCATGTGAAAAATCTTGTCCAGTTGATGCAATAGAAGTTAAGAGAACTAAGGTTAATTACACACCTACAAAATCAAAAGCCTGGCAAAATGCTTTTGAGTCCTTAAAAAGCTAACCAAACTATAAACCTAAAAAATATTCGGAGGTAAAGAAATGACAATTGGACTGGTAGTACATCCAGAGCTTTGCCATGGATGTGGTAATTGCGTAGTTTCATGTCCAGTAAATGCTTTAAGAAGTTCAGAAATTGCCGGAGGAAAGGGACCAACTGATGATGTGGAAATAATAATGATAGTAGAAGACGGCGAAATAAACCTGAGAAATTCAGATCTATGCGGAAAATGCGGAACTTGCGTGGAAACATGTCCTGTAGACGCTATTAAACTGGAGGACGTAGAATGAAAGTTATACTAAACACAGGAAGAACTATCTGGCAAGGACAAGCCATAGAATCAGGTAAAGACCTTAAAATGTATGTGGATGCTGCGGCAATATGTCACATGAACAAAGATCAGATGGAAGAACTGGGAGTAAATGCAGGAGACAACATAAAAGTCTTATCAGAATATGGAGATGTTGTGGTTAAAGTTTTCCAAACAAAAGAAACACTACCTGGCGAAATGGTCTATATTCCAATGGGTCCCTGGGCAAACAGGGTCATAAGACCAGACACAGACTCCACAGCAACACCCAGCTTTAAAAACATTCCAGTAGACATCACTCCTACTGATGAAGAAGTTTTAGACATGCCCACATTGATGAAAGTTTACGGGAAATTTTCGAAATAATTTTCGAAATAATAAATAGGAATCATATTAGGAGGATTTTCATTGGAACATATAATAAAAAATGGAATTGTTTATGATCCACTAAACAAAATCGATGGAGAGAAAAAGGACATCTGTATAAGAGATGGAAAAATAGTGGATAGCGTAAATGAGGCAGATGCAAATGTCATTGATGCTTCTGGAAAAATTGTAATGGCTGGAGGTATTGACCCACACACCCACATAGCCGGTGCAAAAGTAAATGTGGGAAGAATGTACCGTCCAGAAGACAGTAAAAAAGATGTTGAATCACGATTAGCAGGAAAAAGATCAGGAAGTGGTTTTTCAGTTCCATCAACATTCATGACAGGGTACCGTTACGCTCAGATGGGTTACACCACTGCCATGGAAGCTGCAATGCCACCACTCCTCTCAAGACACACACACGAAGAGTTTATTGACACACCAATAATTGACCATGCAGCATACCCCTTATTTGGAAACAACTGGTTTGTAATGGAGTATCTTAAAGAGGGCGATGTTGATAGTTGTGCAGCCTACGTATCATGGCTTTTAAAAGCCACAAAAGGTTACACCATAAAAATAGTAAACCCTGCTGGAACTGAAGCATGGGCATGGGGTGGAAATGTACATGGAATTCATGATCCCGCACCATACTTCGACATAACAGCTGCAGAGATAATAAAAGGACTAGCAGAAGTAAATGAAATGCTGGGACTACCTCATGCAATTCACCTACACTGTAATGATCTTGGACACCCTGGAAACTACGAAACAACCTTGGCATCTTTCGATGTTCCTAAAGGAATAAAGCCAAACCCTAAAACCGGAAGCAGGGACGCTGTACTCTATGCTACACATGTACAGTTTCATAGCTACGGTGGAACCACATGGAGGGACTTTGTATCAGAAGCGGGCTCAATTGCAGACTACGTTAACAAAAACGATCACTTAGTAATCGATGTTGGACAAGTAACACTTGATGAGACCACCACCATGACTGCAGACGGCCCAATGGAATATGATCTACACTCAATAAATGGACTAAAATGGGCTAACTGTGACGTTGAACTGGAAACTGGTTCGGGAGTAGTTCCATTTTTATATACACCGGGAGCACCAGTACCCTCAGTACAATGGGCGATCGGTATGGAACTTTTCTTACTTATTAACGACCCAGGAAAAGTTTGTCTTACCACAGACAGTCCAAACGCAGGTCCTTTTACCAGATACCCCCGAGTAATATCATGGCTGATGAGCAACCAGTACAGAAGCAACTTAATTGAAAACGAGCTTCACAAATGGGCCCAGAGAAAGAGTGATATTGCCACCATTGAACGTGAATACTCATTCTATGAAATAGCACAGGTCACCAGGTCAACACCTGCCCAAGTGCTTGGTTTAAGCGATACCAAAGGACATTTGGGTGTTGGCGCTGATGCAGATGTTGCAGTTTATTCATTCAACCCAGAAACACAGGACCCCTCCTCAGACTACATGGCACTTGAAGAAGCAATTCAAAATGCAACTTGCGTCCTAAAAGATGGTAATATTGTAGTTAAAGACGGTGTTGTGGTGAACATAGGTATACATGGAAGAACTTACTGGATTGACACACAACTTGAAGAAGGGATATACAATGAAGTGGTTACTGATGTTGAGAAAAAATTCAAACAATACTACTCAGTTAACTTCCAGAATTACCCAGTACAGGAAGAATATCTTCCAAGGTCAACTCCAGTTAATGGGGTGATGTTATGAGTGAAATAATATTAACACCTAAAGAACAACCTCAGGTACCACTTGAAGCCAAAAACATAACTCCAGACGCCTTCGCAGGTAAAACTATAGACGAAATTAAAGAATTAAAAATCTGGCATGGTAATATTCAGGTTGCCCTTTCAGAATTTTTCGATGTAGACGGTGAATCAGCTGAAAATGCATCTGAAATGAAAATTATAATCGATGGAGATGTTTACAACACCAAAAGAATTGGACAAAAAATGACAGCAGGAGAGATAACAGTAAAAGGCAACGTGAACATGTATGTCGGTGTTGAAATGAAAGGCGGAAAACTCACTGTTGAAGGAAATGCTGCTTCATGGGCTGGACAAGACATGGAAGGTGGTGAACTGGTCATAATGGGCAACGCCGAAGATTACGTAGGTGCAGCTTACCGTGGTGATTGGAGAGGTATGAGTGGAGGCAAAATCACAGTTTATGGTAATGTGGGTAGCGAAATAGCCGAGTACATGAACGGTGGAAAGATGATAATCAAAGGAAATGTAGCTATAATGCCTGGAGTACACATGAACAATGGAGTATTGATTATAGAAGGTAACGTTGTCGCCAGAGTCGGTGGAGAGATGGCTGGCGGTACCATCGTGGTAAAAGGAGTTATAAATGAATTCTTAGCCGGATTCAAATACATTGGAGTCGAAAAAGAAATAGAAGTCGATGGGGAAACAATACCTGGAGCCTTTTACAAATTTAAAGGTGATCATGCAACTAAAGGAGCTAATGGAACCGTATATGCTGCAGTAGCAGGAAACGGCCACATAGTTCCATAAATGGGTAATGGAGGGATAATTTTGGAAATCGTAAAAAATGTTGTGTGTCCATTTTGCGGAACCCTATGTGATGACATCATCTGTAAAGTAGAAAACAATGAAATAGTAGGTACAATAAACGCATGCAGAATTGGGCACAGTAAATTTGTTCACACTGAAGGTGCAATGAGATATAAGAAGCCAATGATACGAAAAGATGGAGAATTTATGGAAATTAGCTATGATGAAGCCATAGACAAAGCTGCACAAATTCTTGCAGAATCAAAAAGACCACTAATGTACGGCTGGAGCTGTACAGAATGTGAAGCACAGGCTGTAGGAATGGAACTTGCCGAGGAAACAAAGGCAGTAATAGACAACACAGCATCTGTATGCCACGGACCATCAGTACTGGCCCTACAAGATGTTGGATACCCAATATGTACATTCGGTGAGGTTAAAAACCGTGCAGACGTAGTTGTATACTGGGGATGCAACCCAATGCACGCACACCCCAGACACCTATCAAGACACGTTTTTGCTAGAGGATTTTTCAGAGAAAGAGGAAGACCTGACAGGACTTTAATAGTAGTAGATCCAAGGGAGAGTGACACAGCAAAACTGGCAGATATTCACCTACAACTTGACTTTGATAGGGATTATGAACTCCTCGATGCAATGAGGGCAGTTCTTTTAGGCCACGAAATACACTACGATGAAGTTGCAGGTATTCCAAAGGAATTAATTTACGAAGCAGTTGAGGTGCTCAAAAAAGCTCAGTTTGGTATCCTCTTTTTCGGAATGGGTATAACTCACAGTCGAGGAAAACACAGAAACATTGACATTGCAATTATGATGGTTGAAGACCTGAACGATTATGGAAAATTCACCCTTATTCCAATGAGGGGGCATTACAATGTAACCGGATTTAACCAGGTTGCTACATGGCAAAGTGGATATCCTTTCTGTGTTGACTTCTCACTGGGATATCCAAGATACAACCCTGGAGAAACTGGCGCCAACGACCAACTACAGAACAAAGAAGCCGATGCCATGATGGTAATTGCATCAGACCCTGGTGCACACTTCCCACAAAGAGCACTGGAGACAATGGCTGAAATACCAGTAATTGCAATCGAACCTCATAGAACACCAACCACTGAGATGGCAGACCTTATAATTCCACCAGCCATTGTTGGTATGGAAGCCGAGGGAACTGCATATAGGATGGAAGGTGTTCCAATCAGGATGAAAAAAGTTGTGGACTCAGAGCTTCTATCAGACAGGGAAATCCTAGAGAAAATTGTAGAAAGAGTAAAAGAAATCAAAGCATCTAAATAGAAATAAGCCTTATATAAGGCTTAATTTTTTTTTATTTTTTAAAAATCAATTTTTTAATTTTTATAGATTGAATTCACCTGAATTTTAAAAATTTTTGATTTAAAATTTCTGTAATGTTCATTTCATTATTTTCTGGAATTATTTTAAAAAGCATCAGTTATATGAAAATAATAAAGTCACAAATATTTTATCTACTTCTGATACTAAAATAATACCATGATTAGAAGACATGCACAGCAGAAGCCTTGAAATAAATCCATAACTCCTTACCTAAATTAATTTTAAGATCCAGAAAGGATTGTCGTGTCATTAAAACTGTAAATATTTCCCCAACATCAATTTTTAAGTTTACTAGCGCTCCTGTGTCAATTAATTCTTTAACTTTGCCTTTTAAGACGTTTCTTGCGCTTGTTTCAACCTTTTTAGTAGAAATAATAATCTCCTCGGGTCTTATGCCTGCATGAACTTTTCCACTCATCTGAGTTGAAGAATAAATGTTTATGTTCCCAGTATCTATTATTGTGAGATTATTATCCAAAATTTTAGCTGTTCCATTGATCAGGTTTTTAACACCTACAAAATCAGCTACAAACTTGGTTTTAGGTTTTCTAAAGACCTCATCCGGAGATCCTATCTGCGAAATTTCACCATTTAAAATTGCAATTTTATCTGAAAGAAGCTGGCCTTGAATTAGGTCGTGAGTGGCCATTATT
>VGTM01000015.1 GCA_016874685.1 Methanobacteriota archaeon | reverse complement strand
CAACAAGATAGTCTATTCTTATTTTTACATATTGACTGGTAGATACAATTGTATTGCTTTTAATAGATATAATAGTTTTACTATATAAAGAAGGTGTAAAAGAGGGTCTGTAAAGTTATTGGGTGTTGGTGTTTTTTCTGTGTTTTCTTGTCCAGTTTTGCATTTGTTTTTGTAGATGGTTGTTTATTCCGTTTGGTGTTTTGAATTTTCTTTTTAATTCATCTGGTAACGTTTGTCGGTAGTAGTTTTCGTTGCAACTGGTTGTTCGCGGGATATTGGGGTTTTTGGTGTATTGTGTGAGTCTCTGGAAGTTTGGAATTATATTTTTCTTTATTATTTTTTGTAAAACCTTAGGAATTTGGTTGAATTTGCCGAGTAATCTTTCAAACCTTTGTATTACAATTCCCTCCACGTTTGAATCGAATATGTGTTTTATTTCATTGAAATAAAAACGTAAATCCATTTTATATTCATCATGCACATTATCAGACCTCAATGACTTGTAAATCTCTGTTTTTATCATTTTTAATAGGTGAAAGATGCATTGCTGATGTATTACACCTAATTCATCTGTTATACTTTTATATCCAGGCAAACCATCAGTGGTTAACGAATAAAAGTCTTTATCCATTGTTGATGTCTCTATGAATTTTTTGATGGTGTCATATTTTTTATCAGGGCTTATTTCTTCGGCTACAGGTATATTTAATATGTAGTCGTATAATGTTAAACGGAAGTGTCTTAGACTGTTAAGTTTTATCCACTGCTCATCATAAGTGTAATAACCGGAATAATCCGCATCTATGTTCTTAATCCGATTTCCCAGCTTGTTGGTTTGCCAATTCCTTATTGATGTATGGGAAGGCGCAACACCAAAGAAGGTTTGGAAGTCTGCTGCAGCTTTACGCAGCGAACGATACCCTGTTTCCATGAAAGACTTCAATTTATCCATGAAAATATTCGCATACCTATGATGAGGCTTTATCACCGAATCCAGGCTTGTTGTGAACTTTTTATCGCAGCTTTTACATTTATATCTTCGCAGATAAACCTTCAACAATTCTAATTCGTCAATTATCATCATCCTTTTACGATATTCCTGTTTAATCACCTTATTTGACTGACAGTATGGGCATATCGGGTTTATATATTCAAAATGTTTATCATCAAGTAACATCAGCTGTTGATTCACATTTCGAGGTGTTTCAGGGTTTTGAAATCTTTCTTTCAATACATTTTCAAACTTGGGTTTTTCCACACCAAAATCGAAAAGATTAAGTTGTATGGAACCAATACATGAACTGAGAGTAGGTATTATAGAGTTAAACATGTTAAAATATCTACTCTCACCTCATATTTAATTTTATCGGTCTTAAATTGCAAATAACCTAAAATTTGAGGCTCTAAAAATTTTCATGAATTTTGCCTCAACACCCAAAAACTTTACACCCCCAAATTATTTTAAATTTTTTTTTGTTAATTTTGATTTAAGGTTAATATTTGTATTTTTTTTGTTCAAATGGATCAATTCATTATCAAATATAAATACCGAGCATTTCAAGATAGGATCTTCGCTCAAATCCTTCAGTTACTCCAAGCTTTTCATAAATTTTGAAAATTTCTTCAACCACTGTTTTAAAATCATCTCCTTCTTTGGCTTCTTTTTCTATTTCCACGAAATTTCCAACCATATGAACATTATCAAGGCAGATAATGAACCCATCTAAAAAATAGCTTTCCCTATCTTTTTTTATAGTTGCAACTGGTGAAAATCCTAAATTTTCCAAAATTAATGTTGCCTTTTCAACATTTTCTATTTCAACCTCAATTTCTTTGCGTGTTTTACTTATTTTATCCATTTTAGCTCCTTTGTATGTAAGAATTATTTTTGATGCTTTTTTTTGAAATGTCTTTCTTATTCTTAATGCTTCATCGGTTTTTGCAAAATCTCTGTGAGGAGCATTAAAATAAACATCTTCCTGGTGTTCTTTTTTTATTTTAGTTGCGCCTATTTCAGTCAATTCCTTTTCAATACCATCAAAATTTCGCACCCTAGCTTTAACTTCCACTTCTATCATTTGATCACTACAATTCTCATAATCTTAAGATTAGTTTTAGATTTATTTTATATTCTGTTTATCTAGAATAATATGAAAGACATATGGATCTATGAATAAATAAAATTATGAATAAATTCAGATTTTAATGAGGGCATGTTATGGTAGGACATCCTCCTGAATACTCTGAATTTGCACTTATGTATCTTTTATCTGATTTATTGTTCGAAATTGTATTTACATATAAAACTTGCTTTTTTTTGCTTCCATAGCGATAAACTGTAATACCTTTACATTTAAGCTTATATGCTAAGCGAAAAATTTCAGCTACATCAGCAGGTGTTATATCAGTTTTAAGATTTACAGTCTTTGCAACAGCGTTATCTATATGTTTTTGAAACGCTGCTTGCATCATTACATGCCATTTAGGGTTTATATCATGTGCTGTGACAAATAGGCGTCTTATATCTTCTGGAATTTTGTCAATATGTTGGATGGATCCACTCCTAGCAATTTCCATCATCAAATCTTTGCTGTAAAATCCTCTCTTTTTAGCTATGTCTTCAAATAGGGTATTTACCTCTATTAGCTTTTCACCTTCCATAATGTCGCGGACAAATGAAACAGCAAATAGGGGTTCGATTCCACTTGTTACATTTGTGATTATGCTTATTGTCCCTGTAGGTGCGATAGTTGTTGTCGTTGCATTTCTCATAACAGAGTATCCTTTCTTATCCCATATGCTTCCTTTAAAATTGGGAAATGATCCTCTTAACCTACCATGTTCAACCGAAATCTTTCTGGCTTCCTTGCTTATAAAGCCCATGATCTCTTCTGCCACATCCAGTGCTTTATTTGAGTTATAGGGAATCCCACACATTATGAGCATTTCTGCAAAGCCCATAATTCCTAGACCAATTTTTCGATTATTCCGGGTTTCAGCTTCTATCAGGGAGATGGGAAAATTGTTTGCGTCAATTACATTGTCTAAAAAATGTATTGCTGTTTTAATAGTATATTTTAACTTCTTCCAATCTATTGCATTGTTTTTTACCATTTTAAACATATTAATAGAGCCTAAATTGCAGGATTCGTAGGGTAAAAGTGGCTGTTCACCACAAGGGTTAGTTACCTCTATTTTACCAACTTCAGGAGTTGGATTGTTTCTATTTAATTCATCTAAAAATACTATTCCTGGTTCTCCACATTTCCAAGCCATCTTAACCATAAGATCGAATACTTCCCTTGCCCCAAGACTCGTTACAATTTCTTCATTTCGGGGATTTACCAGATTATATTCTCCATCATTTTCAACTAGCTGCATAAACTTGTCTGTTACAGCAACAGACAGGTTAAAATTGGTTAGGACACCTTCATTCTCCTTTGCTCTTATAAACTCAAGGATATCAGGATGATCAACATTCAAGATCCCCATATTTGCCCCTC
Source organism: Methanobacteriota archaeon (assembly GCA_016874685.1). Taxonomy (GTDB): domain Archaea; phylum Methanobacteriota; class Methanobacteria; order Methanobacteriales; family Methanobacteriaceae; genus VGTM01. The sequence continues at coordinate 21,975 of VGTM01000015.1, read as the reverse complement.
TTCTTCGTCCTCCCTGTTTTATAACTTCAGTTGCAATGTCAAAGATTTGCATAAATGATACGGGTCCTGAAGCAATTCCTTTTGTTGATTTTACAACATCTCCTTTTGGTCTCAACTTAGAAAACGAAAAACCAACACCACCACCAGATTTATGAATTATAGCCATGTATTTTAGTGCATCAAATATTCCTTCCATAGAGTCGCCAACAGGCAAAACAAAACATGCAGAAAGTTGGTTTATAGGAGTTCCAGCATTCATTAGTGTTGGAGAATTTGGAAGAAACTCTAGATTTGACATAGCCTGATAAAACTCTTCTTCAGTTTTTTTGATGTCTGCTTTCCTATCATATAGAAGATCAACCTTTGCTATCGACTCAGAAACTCTTTTGAACATTTCCTCAGCTGTTTCAACAATTTCTCCATATTCGTTTTTCAGCAAGTATCTTTTTTTGAGGACTTTCTTAGCATTCAATGATACTTCTAAATTTTCCGCCAAATGAATAACTCTTTTGGATTCTTTTATATTTGCACACTCCTAGTTATTTGAAAGAAAATTAAAGAGAAAATAATTCTAGATTATTATTTTCTTCATTTGATTGATTATAATATATTTTTTGATTAATATTATATAACACGTGAACCCTGGTTTTACTAATTATTTATTTACAAAATTAAAATAATTAAAAAAAATTTTTCTTTTAAGATTAAAATCAGTATTTTAATTTATCTAATGGCTAAGAAAAAAAAGTTATTGTCATTATTCAAGGTTTTGGCGATATTAATTCTCTTCAGTCTGTTTTTTAATAAAAAATTCAATACGATTCACTGCATCACTTATCTGGATAATATAATCATCAACTAGGCGTTCAAGGATTTCATAGGGGGCGAGTTTTTCGTCGCGTTTTGTGATCAAAACTTTATTTGCATCGATCTTTTTTTGTCTTATTAATTGTTTGTTAAACATACCTACTTTTTTGGATGAATCGTTTATTGCTTGAATTTGATCTAAATACTCCTTTCTAATGGTCCTCATATCCATACGCATATTGTACCTTATCTGCTGTAAGAGTTTATGTGATTTCTTTAACTTAATCAGTGTAGACACTGCTTCAGCTAGAGATGATTCATTTATTTCCATACCTTCAATGCCAACTTCTGAAATCTGTTGACTATACAGTCTAGGATCCAACATTATTATAGCCCCTTTAATCACTAATCTAATTTATGTAAACATAATATAAATATTTGATGATCTATTAATTTTTAGTAAGATATTTACCATTAAATAACTGAATACTTATCCTAACCGTTTTATAGTTGTTTAATTATTTAGACAATAAAAAATTCCAAAAGGTTTTTTAAACTTCTATTCTCGATTTTTAAACTCAATATTATCAAATAAACACATAAATGCTGAAAATAAAAAAATTAAGGTAAATTAACTAGTGTTATATTTAAGGTCATATTTAACGCTAGATTAGTAATAATAAACAATTTTATGTAGTATATAAGTAATATAAATAAAAGCTTTATAAAAGATTATAAAAATGATTTTGATCGGAGGTATATAATTGAAAGATGTGCAAATTAAAATTGAAAACATTGTAGCATCTGCAACACTTGGAAAATCCATAGATCTTCCTACGGTTGCGCCTGCATTGGAAGGTGTCGAGTATAATCTAGAACAGTTTCCTGGTTTAGTTTATAAGCTCAAAGAGCCTAAGACGGCGGCTCTTATATTTGGTTCTGGAAAATTGGTGTGTACTGGTGCAAAATCAATAGAAGATTCTAAAAAAGCAGTACATATAGCAGTAGATAAGATGAGAACAAAGGATCCAGACATTCCCACTGAATTTGAAATAAAAATACAGAATATAGTGGCTTCAGCCAATCTTAAAAAAACTTTAAACTTGGAAGCAGTGGCGTTAGGCCTTGAAAACACTGAATATGAACCAGAACAGTTCCCTGGTTTAGTTTACAGGCTCCCTGAACCAAAAGTTGTTCTACTTCTCTTTGGTTCTGGAAAAGTTGTTTGTACTGGTGCAAAGAGTTTTGAAGACGCTCAACTTGGCGTTGAAAAGACTCGAGAAAGGTTAAAAGAATTGGATTTGCTTTGAATTCGGTGATTGTTTGATTAAGCTTATAATTTTTGATCTTGATAATGTTCTTATCGATGGCGAAGCTATAGATGAAATAGGTAAGTTGGCAGGTGTTGAGGAAGAAATTTCAGATATTACAAGAAAAGCCATGGAAGGAAAATTAGATTTTGAAACTGCCCTTAAAAAAAGAGTATCTTTGCTTAAAGGTACATCCCTGGAAGATGTAAGAAAGACAATGGAGGGTATCCCTTTTATGGAAGGGGCAGAAGAAACACTTAAAGAGCTTAAAAAAAGAGGATACAAAATTGCAACCATAAGCGGTAGTTTTGAGATAATTGCCAACAGAATAAAAGATCAATTGGGTCTGGATTATGCTTTCTCAAATATTTTGCATGAAGAAAATGGAATTCTAACAGGAGAAGTAAGTGGCCCCCTAGTTAATGGTTCTAAAGTAGATGTCCTAAAGCAGATAATAAAAATGGAGGACATATCCACAGAAGAATGCGCAGCGGTTGGTGACGCTGCAAATGACATCTCTATGCTTAAAGAGGCTAAATTAGGGATAGCATTTAACGCAAAACCCATTTTAAAGGAAATTGCAGATATTGTTATTGAAGATAAGGATTTAAGACAACTTATACCTTTATTCACTGATGAAATTCAAATAGAAGAAAAAGAAAGCCTTAAGACTTCAAAATTAGAAGTTGACGTTAAAAAACTTCTTGATGAAAAAAAAGAGCATGAAAAGAAAATAGCAAAACTTACTGAAGAAAGAGATAAGCTTAATCAGGAAGCAAAGTGCTTCAGAGAATTAAGAGATAATCTTAACACCAGTTTAAAGGAAAATCTGGATAAAGCTGTTGAATACAGAAACAAACGTAATAAAATCAATGAAGAAGTTGAAAAATATAAGAAGAAGAGAGATCAGGCAAACAGAGAATTGAAAAACTTGGAATGGAAATCTGGGAAGAGAGACATAATTAAAGTAAAAAATGAGATTAAAAAAATTGATAAAACCATAGAAACAAGGGTTTTGGATATAAAAAAGGAAAATGAACTGGTCAAAGAAGCAACTGATCTAAGAAGAAAGCTACAGAAAATGCAAAAAGATGAAATAGTTCAAAAAGAAGCCATAGAACTTAAAAAAATATCAGAATCTTACCATGCCAAGGTGGTAGAGCTTTCTGAGAATGCTCAATCGGCTCATGAAGAGATGGTTGAATGTTTCAGAAAAACTGATGATATAAGAAGTAAGGCTGACGATGCGCACAAAAAATTTATAGAAACCAGGGAAAATGCTTCTAGAAAACATGAGGATTTAAAAGCTGTTTTAGCTGATATACATAAAATTAAGAAATCTGTTGACAAAATTAAACTACAAAAACTGAATTTAGAAAATGAAATAATCATGAAAAAGAATATTAAAGAAAAAGCACTTGCAGAAGGCATATATGAAAAATTTAAGGAAGGTAAGAAGCTAACAACTGATGAATTATTGCTTCTTCAAAAACACAATATCGTATGATTTTATCTTTATATCCCTATGAGCTCCTATCTCAGTAATTCAACCATATCCTCTGAAGATTTTATTGTGGTGATAAAATAGAAAGTCATAATAGAGAGAACAAAAATGAATCTGAAGAGGTAGAGATATTTTACATTTGTAATCGGAAATTTGACATCAAAAAGATGACCTAAGTCGTTGTAGGTATGGTAAATATCCTATGTGTGCTTATTGCGTTGAATTTTATGGTTTTATTTTGATTGATACATATAATTCAGAATTTGGACGTTAAATAATTTTTTTTGTTAATTCAATAATTTTAGGCATGTATACTTTTGATTGCATGATCTAAATTACTACTACCTCACCACCAAGTTTTTCCGCAGCATCAACAAAGTCCTCAGAATCAACCCCTGGAAATGTATCCACAATACAAATATCAAATTTTTCATCCAAAAAAGATGGTAATTCCCTAATATCCATACAATAGACCTGAATATTTTGTCCTGATGCAATTAAACCTTTTTTATTATTTGAGATATCTACTGGAAATCCATTAACTTCTAAATTGAGGGCAGTTATTTTAGCTGCAGGATACCAAAGGTCGTTAAAAACCACTTTACTTGCCCCTGCTTTAAGAGAAAAGATTCCAAGGGTTCCAGGTCCACAAGTACAGTCAATTACCTTAGGATTATCATATTTTTGCAGAAATAATTCAATTTTCTCTATTTTTGGGGATCTTAGTCTTGGAAATTCTATATGAATCTCGCCTTGATATTTATAGATGCATATATTCCCAAATTGAGATGGTAGGAGATCACATCTCATATCACATCCAGCAAGAAGCTCATATATATGAACTGCGGAGTTTACGTCTTTTATACCTATAGTTTCACTTATACTGCCTTTTAAGACGCCTTTTACCTCATTAACCTCGTTTATAATTTTTTCTGCACAATTTTTGTCCATTTCATCTGATAATATTACCAATGAATTTTCCCCAATATATGGTGCTGACTTTGTGGGAAATGCAGGAGTTATAAGGGGTATGCAAGCATTTCGTAAAGTAGATTTTTTGTTCCTGAAACCTTCTTCTATCAAAATTTTAAGGATTTGTGCTATTACAATGTCAAGATGTCTCCTACCGCAATTGCATCTTCCAAAATCACCGTCTATTTTACTTAAATTAACTTGATCTTCTAGTGCTGTAAATTTTTTAAATCCCCAGGCTTTACATTGGGCACATGGATCATAAATTGTTTGAATGTCTTTTAAGGTCTTTGGACATACACTTATACATCTGCTATCACATCTGCATTTTAATTCCATATGCTTAAATATTGGTTGTTACATATAGATAAATGAGTAGTATGAAACAGAAACGTAAAGAGTTACTAAGAGAGCTTTTAGGTGAATTTGGTTCAGACGAAGATGCAGGTTCTAGTGAAGATGGTGCTGAGGAATTGAAGATAGAAGAAGAACCTAAAGCAGAGAAAATTGAGGAAGAATTTTTCCCTGAAGAAGAACCTAAAGCAGAGAAAATTGAGGAAGAATTTTTCCCTGAAGAAGAACCTAAAGCAGAGAAAATTGAGGAAGAATTTTTCCCTGAAGAAGAGGATAAGTTTGAACTTGATAAAATCATGGAAAAACCTTCCAAACTGCCTAAAAAAGTAAAAAAACGGACAAATGCAATGAAAGCAGAGATTTCTGAGGAAGGATTAATACCGGCTTATCATGTCAGTGTCCCTAAATTCTCAGAAAATGAAAAACATCTGCTTAATGAAATTCGTGAAAAATTAGTTGAAGTTGCTGTTTCTAAGGGTGACGGTTTCAAGATTGAGGAAAAAACATTTGTAAAAGAAGTTAAGCAGTTTCTTAGGTCGAGGGGGGTAAGAAATATTGATAAGCTTGCTGCACAGATATCACAAGAAATGCTTGGATATGGTGAACTTGATCCCATGATAAAAGATGATGATCTCGAAGAAGTAATGGTAATAGGGGTTGAAAAACCAGTATTTGTATATCACCGGAAAGTAGGTATGATGGTGACAAATGTTGTTTTTGAGGAAGATCAAGAAATAAAAGCTCTCATTGATGTAATAGCTAGACAAGTAAACAGGAGAATCGACCAGCAAACACCAATATTAGATGCAAGATTACCGGACGGTTCAAGGGTTAATGCCACCATACCCCCAGTATCTGCAGATGGTCCTACTCTTACTATACGTAAATTTAGGAAAGATCCTTTAACTATTATAGATTTAATAAACTTTAAAACCCTATCATCTCATTTAGCAGCATTTCTTTGGGTTTGTGTGGATGGATTTGGTGTAAAACCCTGTAACGCCATAATTGCCGGAGGTACCAGTTCTGGTAAAACTACAACACTAAATACAATGGCAGCGTTTATACCTCCTAAAGAGAGAGTAATCACCATAGAGGATACGCTTGAACTACAGCTTCCTCACACCCATGTTTTACGTCTGGAGACCCGTCCTCCTAACATTGAAGGAAGGGGCGAACTTACTATGGACACTTTGGTTAAAAATTCACTAAGACAAAGACCTGACAGGATCATAGTTGGTGAAGTAAGAGGTATAGAAGCTATAACTCTTTTCACAGCCATAAACACAGGACACTCTGGTATGGGCACCCTTCACTCAAATACAGCCAGAGAAACAATTACTCGAATTGTTAACCCTCCAATGAGTGTTCCAAATATTATGATACCAGCCCTTGATTTTGTTATAATGCAAAATAGGATGTACAGGCCCGAAGGAATTTCTGTAAGAAGAATAACAGAGGTTGCAGAAATTGTGGGAATGGAAGAAGGAAATGTACAGCTAAATAGGGTATTTGAGTGGAATAATGTTTCTGATAAAGTAGAATATGTTGGAATTGCAAGTCAAACATTAAGAAAAATAGCTGAACTTCGTGGAATTGGCATTACAGAAGTTGAAGAAGAAATCGAAAAAAGAAGATTAGTTTTAGAATACATGGCTGATAAAAATATAAGATCTATACAAGAAGTTGGAAGGTGCATCCAAAACTATTACAAAGAACCTGATGAAATCCTGGAAAGAGTATTATGATCTATTGGTGATATAATGGTTTTAGCTGATCTTAAGAAAGTTTTTGACAAAATAGGTGGGTTCACACTTAATTCAAGTAAAAAGGTTGGTGAAGGTGTACAAGTACCTATAGATAAGATAAGTACGATAAGACCAGGCAGTATAAGACCAAGAAAAGCGTCTTCACGTATCATTAAAAGAATGAAAATGAGTGAAAATGAAATTGATATATTTAAAGGACTAATCGAGAAGGAATACGAAGAGAAAAAGGAACCAAAAGTTGATAAAATTAAAAAAGAGACATTTGAAAGAGCTTCATTAGAAGAGATTCTTAAGGAAGAAGAAAGAGAAGGTTTAGACCCAAAATTGATAATGGGTATGGGGGTTGCATCTTTTGCGATTATATTTGTGGTTATTTTTGCATTGGGTTTTGGATTAGAGATAGCTCTAATTCTTGGATCCATGGTATTGGTGATGTCGGGTTTTATTGTTTATTTACCCTCTCTTCGGAAAGGCGGTAGGTCTACGGAGGCATCAAGGGAGCTACCTTTTGCCCTCAGGCAGATGGCCACAGAACTGCGAGCAGGATTGGGTCTTCATGATAGTATGCGCTCTGTTGCTTTATCTGGATATGGTGCTCTTTCTGAGGAATTTGCGAGGACTTTGGAGGAGATTAAGTACGGTGAAACGACTGAAAACGCTTTAATAGATATGAGTGAGAGGATACAGTCAGACGGACTTAAAAGAGCTGTTTATCAGATAACAAGAACTCTGACAAGTGGTGGAGATCTTGCTAAGACATTGAATGTTATAGCAGAGGATATTGCCTATGAACTCCGTATGAAACTGAAGGATTATGCTCAGAAGCTAAATTCATTTACCATGATCTACATGTTCATAGCCATTTTAGGACCAGTAATTTTGTTAATCATGGTACTTGCTGCAACAACTGTTATGGGACCTATACTTCCTCCGATAATGATTTTATTAATGTATTTAGTCCTTTTCCCAATGATAGTCGGATTTATGGCTTTTATGATTAAAAGACTTGAACCAAAGATATAAAATCAAAAGCTATGAAATCAATTAATTTTTTAAATCAAATTTTAAGTTAAATAAATTAAATATATAATATTCTTCTACTTTTTCATATTTTCTCTTTTTTATAGCTTAAACAAGAATTTAAATAATAGAAAAATAGTTTAAGACTTGAAGGGAGATAATTAGACATAAAGTTGCGGTTATCAAAGCAAAGTCATTAGAACCCAATTTTTTATTTTCATTATATAAATTGGAATCTGCAGAGTAACCTCTACTTAACATACTTAAATAGACTTTCTCACCTTGTTCGTAGGATCTTAAGAACATCATTGTTATAGTATAGCCAATTTGTTTTAATCTCCACATGTATGTAGTTTTTCGGTTAAATATATCAAAGTTCCTGCTTCTTTGAGAGTTTCTTATTTTTCCTAGTTCATCATAGAACATGAAAAGGTACCTTATCATGAGGCTTAGTAACATTGCAAATACTTGTGGCATGCCCAATTTCCTGAAGGAGGTTACTACTTCCTGCATGGATGTTGAAGAGGATAATAGAACTATGGCAGTTAGGCAAACGAAGAGACGGGACATTAACAATATTCCAAACATGAGTCCTTGATAGGTGATGTCTATTCCGAACGGTAGAACATATATAACATCACCAGGTCTTATGAATGGCTGGAAGACCGCGATAAATCCTGCAAACGGTAAGAGTAACAATATTCTCTTTAAAGCAGCGATAAATGAGATTTTCGATAAATAAATCAGAAATAATAGATAGACTTCCATTATAAATAAAATTAGCAGTTCTGTTGTATAAACAGCATATACAATAATGAAAAGTAAAACTATTACTTTAATTCTACCATCTAAGGAATGAATGATACTTTCTTTCATTGATTCTTGTTCAATGTTTGTAAGTGATGATTCTATTGCTCCCATTTGTTTACTCCTCTTTAATAAAATTTAGAAGGCTAGAAAGATTCACTCCATTAAAATAAAAAAAGGAGGAAGGGGTGAATTATTGTCCATTTTGTCTTTTGAGGATTTCGGCCACACCATATGCCAGTGCAAACACTACCAACGTACCTAAAATTATGGCAATTGCTCCTCCAATTGAAGATTCTTCACCTAAAGTGGGTAAGGTGTAATCTGGCAGAGGAGATTCAAATGCGGGTTCTGGTTCGGGGTTTGGCGCCAGCTTTTCTGCAGCACTTTCCAGCCCATCTGGATTTGTTGAAGCCAAAAAAGGTGCAAGAAAAGCTATTATAAGAGCTACCACTATCCCTCCGATTACAAAATTCCTATCTTTTGGGCTCATTTTGCTCTCACCTCACTTAATTGAGATTTAACTTTACCACCCCAGCTAAGTAAATCTGGTCTTACACTCTGAATAGCTAGAATTGCGACTACGGTTATTAAACCTTCAGCAATACCTATCACTGCGTGATAGAGACCCATGAAATAAAGACCCAGATCCAGTGGGAAGGTCCCGGCAAAGGCCATTTCGATTGCAACGGCAATTGACGCCACGAATATGGATGCCCATCCAGCAAAGAATATAGCTACCCACCTGTTTATATTTTCAAGCCCTTTAAATATGTAAAATCCAACAAAACCACCTATAATACCCATGTCTAGGATGTTTGCACCTAGAGCTGTCATTCCTCCATCTCCGAAGAACAGGCCCTGTACAAAGAGTACCATGGCCAGAACCAAAACAGCAGCCCAGGGACTACCAAACACAATAGCCACTAAAGCAGCGCCCAGCATATGTCCACTGGTTCCCCATGGTATGGGTATGTTCATCGCTTGTATTGCGAAAATTCCCGCTGCCAAAACAGCTAAAAGAGGAATGTGTCTTTCATCAAGATTATTTCTTGCCCATTTAAGAGCAAAGAACAATACCACTATGGTTATGATATAATATATGGCGGCTTGCCACAGTGGAAGAAAACCATCTGGTATATGCATTTTTTTAACCTCCTCCAATTTTAAATGTTTTAAATTGAATTATATAATACTTTAGTTGGTATTACTAAAATTCAATTTCACTGAGCAAATGTAATAACTGAAAACACTTGCAAAACTTTTGAATTCTATTAGATGGTTCTAAATTTTTATAATATAAATGTTTCTATGAGTATTACTAAAAATAAGTTTTAAGGATTAATAGTAATACGATAATTATTACTAAAAACAAGATTAAAATAAATATTTTATTACCTGTAATTAATTGCAAATTAGAATAATTGAATTCTGTTTCAAAGTGCCTAAATTTAAAATGAAATCCATTGGACATTAGAAATTGAGAAAAAATTAATTTGATTAACCATACATGCTTTTTATGATCTTATCATTAACTATGTGGACACCTTCCATTTTTAGTATGTTTTTTTTCATGTTAGTCCCTCCTTTATACCCACCTAGGCTAAGATCAGATTTTACAACTCTATGGCAGGGAATTATTATGGGTAACGGATTTCTTTTAAGTGCCATGCCGACTGCTCTGTATGCGCGGGTTCCAAGAGTCTCGGCAATATCCTTGTAAGTTCTAACTTCTCCATATGGAATTTTCATGACTTTTTCTAAAACATTTTTTTCGAATGGAGTACCATCATAAATATTAAAACAAAATTGAGTCTTTTTTCCATGATAAGCACTACATAAACTCTTTGCTAGATTTTCATATTTATCTGAAACCTTGAAAGAGGAAAAAGAGTCTGAAATCTCAGATATTACATCCTTTTTTCTTGTTTTAGGGATGCTACTTTTTAATATGTTACCCTCTTGTTCTGAAACCCCAACAGCAAAATAAAGTCCTTTATGGTTGTATGTGGAGATTATAATTTTTTCGGAATTTTTATTCATCTAACTACCTCTTAATTGAATATTTTTTTAGAAAAGTACTGATTTTTTTGGAATATTATGGGATATTAAATTGTATAGGGTTATCAACTAAATAAAGAACAAAACTTTTAAAATTGAATCATTTTAAATGAAAACTATTAATTATTACATCCATATATTCTAATGAATCGTCAAATTCTTTGGATTCTCCTGTAAACCATATATAATATACAGTGTCTTCCTTTTTAAGTGCTAAAACTCTTATTTTTGTTGGTACATCAACGTAAAGTTCTTTGCTGATTAATTCGTAAGCATCCATTCCATCTACTTCGGATTCCATCTCATATGTAATTTCTTTGTCCTGACTTAAAAAAACGTCCTTTACTAGATCCGCAAATTCTTTTAATGTAAGATCACCAACATTAGATCTTTTCTTTATTGAAAATTTTATATCCCTATCAATCCAGTGTCCTTTTACAATTTCTTTTCCATCAGTACCTGATTCGATTTCCCAGGACGGAGGATAATTGAAAGATATTTCTTCATTTTCATAATCTTTGAAATTTACAGATAATTCGATCCTTTCTAAAGCATCTGCCGCTTTTCGACGAACATAGATGTATTCTTCATTAAGCGCTTGATTAAGAGCTTCCACTGCGGTTTCGTCTCCAAGTCTTCCTAGAGATTCTGCTGCTCTCCCACGGACGTATCTATTTTTATCTCTATATTTTTTATCACTTAAGATCAGAATAAGAGGTTCCACAGCTCTCTCATCACCTATTTTTCCTAGAGCTTCTGCTGCTCTACTACGAAGACGCCAATCTTCATTATCTAATAGATTTATAAGCGGTGCTAATGCTAAGGTCCCCATTTTACCAATTGCTGACATTGCTTTCCATCTAACATCACCATCTTCATCCCCCAAACTATGAATTAAGGGTCCTAATGCTCTTTCATCACCTATTTTTCCAAGAGCAGTTACTACACACTTCCTAACAGGCCAATCTTCATCATTAAGTGCTTGGATGAGTGGTTCTACTGCTCGTTCATCTCTAATGTTTCCAAGAGCACCAGCAGCATGTTTTCTAACATCACCATCCTCGTCATTTAAAGCCTCAATAAGAGGTTCTAAAGCTCCTTTATCACCTATCCTTCCAAGACTCCATGCAGCTTTCCATCTAACCCCACCATCTTTGTCTTTTAATGCTTGGATAAGAGGTTTTAAAGCTTTTTTATCCCCAATTCTTCCCAGACCTTCTGCTGCATTTTCCCTTACAGCAGTCAAAACAGTAAAAGACTCCTGCCAATCTTCGTACTTTAAGGCTTTAATTAATGGTTCCACAGCCCTTTCATCCCCGACGTATATAAGTGCTCTCGCTGATTCTTTACGGATAATGTGATCTTCGTGGCTAAGAGATCTGATCAAACCTTCAACATCTCTTTTTGCTTTCATATCCTCTACATCTGGTTTAAATTCAGCATTAGGTGAAACCATTCAAATACCCTACCAATTGATTAAATAAATTTGTTGTTGGATAATATCTGCTTTTAACTGATTTTTATGATTTAATATGTTTATTATAAATAAATTATGATTAACAGACCGAGTCAAATGTATACATGGTTATTTATTAATTTATTGATAATTAATTTTCCTATTTATGATAAACATATAGTATTACAGTGTATTTATTTAGATACTCAGTAATATAGTTATTTTTCACCTGATATAAAAATTTGATTTTTGAATATAATATAAATATATATAATGGCTGCGATTATCAGATAACCCACAACATTTACATCTAGAAGGCCAGTTTCAACACTGATTAGTGTATATCCTAAAATGATTGCATATAACATGATATAAAATGAATCTTTAGTTTTTTGCAATATTTTATACCCAACACCAAGTATAAATCCCAAAATACTCATTCCAATCGCGACACCCAGGCTTCCAAATTCAACCAACATGGGGCCAATTAGAGTTGGGGTTATATTTATTTCTGAGTTCCATACGATTAACTTCCCAATAATTCTACGAGGTCCGATCTCTGGCCCGGGAAGAATGCTTAATGATAATTTACCATGCATAAAACCTGTATAACCAGAAATATTACTTAAAAGATCCAAAACATGCATGGTAAAGCTGGCACGTATATTTAGAAAGTCTAGGGCACTCAGACCACCTAAAGCATATTCTTCAACAGATCTAAAGTACCCTATACCTACAATAATAAGTACTGTCAGGAAAAATCCACCTAAAATTTCCCAAATCTCCAATAATTTTGTATAATATCCCATAATAACAACTATCAGTACTATAGCAACAATCGGAGTTCGATAACCTAAAATGAGCAATAAAAAAATGCAGATAACTGAAAGTGATATTATTCTAAACTTTGCCGAAGCTTTAGATAAAAAACCTTTCTGCATTCTATCTAGAATATGGGAAGAAATTAGCGCAATGCCTGGTATTATCAAGAAGACGGGCATTGTTATTTTAGGGTTTAGTAGGTATCTAAGGGATGGTTTTAGCAGTGGGACTCCTCCAATGTCAATAACGGTCCATAAAAAGAATATAAATCCAATTAAAAATAAAACAAACCCTATAACATTAATCTCTTTCGAATCAAATTTAATATAATTTATCCGGCCCTTTAAAATGAATTTAGGGACTATTACGGTAAAAATAAAGAAAAAAACAAAACCAATTATTATATTTATCTGCAAAATGGGGGATATTGGGATGGATGCCAGTATCATGAAAATTGAAAAGGCTATAATGACAATTAGGGGTGAGAAAATATGATTCTTTAATATATAACTTTTTTTAAGAAAGGATATAAAATCAGAGCCAGGATACATTTTTTTAAAAAAGCTATCTAGCCATAAGTTCTCCAAAAATAAAAACACATTTATTATTGAGCTAAATACGAACGTACTTACAATTGATGATTCGATTTTAATGCAGGTTTTCCTCACAAGATTGTAGATTTCACTCATTATTATCAATGCCAGTATTCTGGGTTAATATAAAGTTAATAAGTTAAAGTTTAGAGGATTTGAATAAATTGAAGTAATATTAGGAAAATTTAACGATTTTCTTTATTTTATATTTCTTTTTTATTAGTTCAAGCATGTTGTCATCAATGTTATATATTCTGATTGTTATAAAATCTGTCTTTCCATTTATATCGCCTAAAATTTCATCAGCTAATTTAATATCATTAACAGTTGCCTCAGTAACATTTATAATATTATTATTGGTTCCCAATGGTGTTATTGATACGTGTTTTTCCTTTTCATATAGCTCATTTGATAATCTTTGAAAAAAGAAGCCTTCTTTGGGTTGAATGGATATTTTGGTGTCTACTTTATATTCAGCTATTCCTGGAATATCTAACAATAAATCACCCATCCTATTAATGTCCTTTGGTTCAAATACAATGTCAACAGCATTTTTTTCGGTACCAACGACTTCCAAAGTGACTGATTCGATATAGAAGTCTGCATATTTATTATTATATCTACTTGCAAGTATTTTGGTACCATTTACGTCCAGTAATATATCTTTTTCACTGCACCATAGAACTTTACCGTATACATCACCTTTTTTGCCACTTAATGAGTTATATCCTATAATTTTACTGTTAACTACCTTTCCCTGGCCATATAGGTCTTGGTATTTACCATAAACCTTATCCATCTCTAAACTATCAAAAGTAAATTTTTGTATATTTGATTGAATATCAGATGTTTTAATAAATCCAAATACCACAGTAAAGATTAGTATTAGTATTATTACAACATCAATAATTGTAAATTTAGCAAAAAACTTTTTCATATTACCTATCCCACATATAAATTTCTTAACCTTCTAATTTGTTTTTTTTAGTTAAATAATTTGTTAATCATGACAATCAAATGATTTGTAAAGATATTTGTTTAGGTATATAAAAAGATTTTTCTTTGGATGCCTTTTTTACCTGTTTAAACATAGAAATATCAGATTGCAAATATTATATACAATATATAATACCCAAAACTTTAATGAACTTTTACTGTTGAAATCAGTCTGACCTTTAATTTATTTCAACTCAAATACTTATAAAACATCCTTTAAATTTTTTAGAAGGTTTGGTTGTTTTTTTGCGAGTTTGAATAGTGAAATTTTTGGGATTGATTCCATTGAAAAGATATCTTTTCCCTGGAAAAATTCTATAAGTACATTTAAATCTTTATCACTGAGTTTGTCGATAGCTTTTCGATACTTAAGTGATATTTTAAGATTTTCTCCAATTTCTGCTTTCCAGAGATCTTGGTATTTTTTTAAAAACCTGGAGGATGTATCTTCCGTTTTTATAGCTTCGGCAGCTACTTCACCAGCTATTCTTCCACATGCGGCTGATGTATGGATCCCTGCTCCAGTTATAGGGTCAACTTGTCCGGCTGCGTCACCAACAACTATGAGTCCATCTGTATATGTTTTATCAATCGGCCCTGAGATTGGTACTCCTCCCACGTTAAGTTCAACAGGAGTAGCATCAAGATTTGATACAAATTTTTTGAGATAATGGTAAGCAGTTTCTTTTGAACTTCTTATCCCCAAACCTACGTTTGCTACGCCATTGCCTTTAGGAAAAATCCATAAATATCCACCAGGGGCTATTTCAGATCCAAAATAGAGCTCCATGTAGTTCGGATGCACATCCACACCTACCATTTCGTACTGAGCACATGAAAACACGTCTTTAGGAGAATTAAGGGTATTTAAGCCAGCTATTCTTGCTATACTTGATTCTACACCATCTGCGGCAATTACCATGTCAGCTTTGATCTCAATGGTTTCACCTAAATGTTTAGCGACTACTCCCTTTACCTCTCCATTTTTTATAATTAAATCTTTAACTAGGGTTTTCACCATTATATCAGTTCCAAACTTCGCTGATTCAATTGCAAGAGCTTTATCGAACATTTTTCGCTCTAAAATATATCCTTGTATCCTTTCACCGTTCACTCTAACTTTATGACCGTCTGGGGAGTTTATAACGGCGCCAAATATCTCAGTACATATATATTTTTTAGAGGGTTCCATCTCAAGGGTTTTTAATGTTCCATAGCTTGTTGCCTCAGCACATTGAACAGGGGTTCCAATTTCCTGTCTTTTCTCTATCATCAAAACGTCAACGTCACTTTTAGAGGCAAAAAGCGAGGATGTTGATCCAGCTACACGTCCACCTATCACAATAACGTCGTATTTCATTATCCTACCTCCAAAAACAAGGCTCCGAGGGGACATACTATTGTACATGTTTCACAGTTGTCACAGCCTTTTTTTTGTATAATCTCATTTTCTTCTAGTTCTAGAACATTATTGGGACACACACTAGCACATGCTCCACACAAACCGCATTTTTCAGTAATTAAATTCATGATACACCAGGTTTACATTAAGAATTTTAATGAATAGAGATATATTATTATTAATAGAAAAATATAGGTTATAGGTTTCTTGTTAGATGTTCTTGGATTGAGTGTTTATCTTATAAATATATTGGCAAAGTTGTATATTAACGACTCTATTATAATTATTTCGTGGATTATTAGGCGCTGAATTTATCGGGACATTAATATTAAATTTATTCTGTTTAATACAGTGAAATGCCTTTTTTTTTAAAAAAATAAGTAGATATTAATCTATTTTTTTTGATAATCTTTGCAAATTAATTTTCTGATTATATAATCCATAACCGTTAATTTAATATAGAACATACAACAAGCTCAATCCATGCAGGGGTGCCCGAGCTGGCCAAAGGGGGTGGACTTAAGATCCTCTGGCGTAGGCCTACGTGGGTTCAAATCCCATCCCCTGCATATATTCATTTTTCACCACTTTAAAGAGATCTTTAGGGGGATTTATGCAAAAAAACGCCCTAGTGGCTCAGCCGGTAGAGCGATGCCTTGGTAAGGCATAGGTCGGGGGTTCGAATCCCCCCTGGGGCTTTATTTTCCCAATCAAGATTGAAACATTTAATAATAATTAATTAATAAGTTTTTCGCATATTAGGAAGATATATAACCATTTTAAGATGATTAAAGGGATTTAATAAAAAACATAAGTTATTTTAAAAAATAACTTTTAGATATATAATTAAATTTTCTGTTACAAGGTGATGATTATATGAAAAAGAAGATAGCACAGATATCTGATATCCACTTTGGAGAGAAAAATTTTTCTCACAACTTGAAAAATAATTTAATAAATCAACTGGAAAATGAAAACCCTGATCTTATCATTGTTTCAGGGGACCTAACTACTAATGGTTATGTTCATGAATATAAAGATGCTAGTGCATTTGTAGACGAACTGAAAACCATAACCAATACACATATAATTCCTGGAAACTATGACGCCCGAAATGTTGGTTTAATGCATTTTGAATGGTTGATTGGGAATAGAAATTGTGCACGTTGATAAAAATGGGGGATTCGCAATTGCCGGTTTGGATTCTTCAGAACCAGACATAAATGATGGACAGATAGTGTAGATCGGTTAGAATGGTTAAAGGGAAAATTGGATAAAATATCGACCGATCTTTGTAAGATAGTGACCTTTCATCATCATTTACTTCCCATACCTCAAACTGGGCGGGAAAGAAATATCTTACTTGATTCAGGAGATCTTTTAAGAGTTTTCATTGATCATGGTGTTGATTTTGTTTTAAATGGTCATAAACACGTCCCTAATCTGTGGATGCTCGAGAAAATGGTGACCCTAAATTCAGGAACTGCAACAACAAGAAAGTTACGTGGTCAAAACCACCCCTCTTATAATGAGTTGATAATAAAGGATGATCAGATAGTTGTAAATCTGATAAACACTGAAACAGGCTATAAAAGACAGTTAGCTAATTATTGGTTCAGGTTGAGGTTCAGAGTATGTAATCTGTTCATATGCACACAATTCATTTTGATCCATTTTTTAATCATTCATCATCTCAAAAAATTGATATTTAAAAATTATTTCCTTTTAGGTTTTTATTGGATAAAATTCTTTTTTTTAATGCTTAATTAAAGCAGTTAGATTAAAACAATTAGATTTTTAAATACTTAAATATTTGAAAAACAATATAATGGAGTAATAGATTGAGGTGAAATGAATGGACAAATTAGCTGTAGGTTTAATTGTGTTAGTTCTGCTTATTGCAGCAGCTGCGGGATCTTACATATACTCCCAGGGAGGACAAATTAATCAAAAACAAGATCAGAATCGTACCCAATATCAAAACCAGACTCGATATCAAAATCAAACCATGAACTGCACTGAAAATTGCACTGGATGTCAAAATCAAGAACAAATACGAAATCGGGAAATGACACAAAATCAAAATAGACAGATGAATCAAGGGTCATCCACTTAATAAAATTATTTTATAATTTTTTTATATTTTTTAAATTTATTTAGTTAATATGTATCATTCAACTTTAAAAAACCCGTATAATCTTTTAAAACCAATAATCTATTGGCAAACACTTTCTTCTATTCAAAGACTTGATTTAAGATAAGAAGGTTTAATAATGTCTTATAATATTATACCAGTATCCATACTTCTAATTGGAGCATATATACTTAGTTTTGTTTTTTACAAACGTGGTTTCATACGAAAAGTTCTTCATGTGAGAATATGGAACATTCTAATTTTTTTTAGTTTTTTAATTGTAGGGGTTTTTGGAATAATATTAATTGCCTTTATAGAAAACGGGATAACTACTCCTATAAGCCAAAAAATGTTATTCTGGCATGTTGAAGTGGGAATAGCATTATTAGCGATCTCAATATTCCATATACACTGTTACTGGAGGTCTTTCAGAAGAATTTTAAGATAAATTAAAAAATTGAGTTGAAGAAAAATGAGAAAATTATGGATAATATTAATATTGATAATTGTTTTCACTCCAATTGCAATTTATGCTTGGAATGACTGCCCATATGGATTAATAAATGACCCTTACCCAGGGCAATGTCCACGATATACTGATACTAATAATGATGGTTTATGTGATCACTCTCAATCCCCACCACAAACAGAAGATACAACAACCAATACTACAGAAACAGGAGGAAAGGGAAAAAGAAAAGTACAGGATAATAATCAAACCACAACCGTCAACACTGTCCAAGAAAAACCTGCTATTACCACTAATTACTACCTAATACCCCTAACAATATTTCTGGTTCTCCTTTACATATCCAGCTATTTATTATATAAAAATAAGAAAATAAATGTCCGAACACATAAAAAAATATGGAATTTGATATTGACTGTCGGTTACCTGGCTACAGGAATTACAGGCATCTTCCTAATTCTAGTAGTGAATTATGGAATACAATTATCTGTAAATTTAACTATTAACTTCTGGCATGCTGAATTTGCTATTATAATGACAGTAACCACAATTTTACACATCCATGTGTACTGGAGACCTTTCAAAAAAATATTTAGAGGAATATACTCTTAGAAAAGGGATTATACATAATTAAACCTAAAATTCACCTGTCAATTTTTACAAAAATCTTTAAATACTTTTTAATTTAATAATAATTAATCTAATATAAATTTTTAGCTTTTTGCTTCACAGTTGTTCCTGCAGATATTAGACAATGGGGGCATGTTTTAATTTATTAAAATATGTTTTAAGGCAATTATTAGCTGGAAATTAGGAAATAGGTTCGAAAACAGGGAAATTAATCGGTTTTTTGCCTATTACCAACCTCAATCATATACACATTCCTCTTTTGGATTTTCAAAATAAAATAAATTTACATCTTTAAAAGATGATTATTATAAATAATATTTATTAAGCAGGTAATTCATTTTTTGAATGTGGTAAAAATGTCAAAAACAATGGATATAGTTATGGCCGGTGTCATCTCTGGAATTGTTGCATTTACCACCTCACAGATTGGAATCGCCGGAACGGTTCTAGGTGCAGTATTGGGAGCAATGCTTTATCAAGTAATGTCACACTATGTGAGAGAGCCGCTGGGAAGGGTAAAAACGCAAAAAGTTGAAACTCGAATTGTATATGCATTTCCCCTAATACTTATTTTGATAATTGAGGTGATATATGTATTATCTCTTCTATATTTGAAGCCTCAGCAAATATTTTACTTTTTAGAAGGTCTAACGGGATGGAATCTTTTCAGAGCAATTGGAATCGGTCTTTTGTGCATGGGAATTTATCCAATAATTCAACCAGAGAATATAAAAAGGTTATATGGTTATATAATATTAGCCCTAGGTATAATTGCACTTTTACATGGGTTCATAGATATCGAATCACCTATCATAGACATTTATTCGTTTATATACTACGAATTCAGCATGATAATTTCTTTAATCGAGATCGCAGCACTTATATTTGTTATTATATCTATAATTAAAGAGTCAGTGACAATTATCCGTGAAGATGATCAAAATGAAGGTTAGTGGGATATAATGGCAAAGAAAACAAAAAATACCACCTTGAAGTCGATATTGGATATTATTCTTTATGAAAATCCCTCAACTCAGGATGAAATCGCAGAAAAACTTGGAATAACAAGAAGATACGTTACCAAGCTGCTTCAACCTTTAGTTAAACAAGGAGTTGTAAGAAGAGTTTATATCCTAGATCTAAAAAAATATGAAGAATTTTCAGAGGTCTTTGAGGAAGAGAAAACTTCAAGGGAGTATGCAGGGACATATCTGATTAAAGATATGTTAAAAAATATGGCAAATCATGTCTGTAAGCAACTCGACATGTCTTATGAAGCACTGGCCAATTATAACATTGAATTAGCAGATGAAGCTCTTAAAATGGATTATACGACTAATAATATGCATGAAAAGGTCAGATCATCTGTAGATATGATTATATCTATAAATCCGTATTCAGAATTCAGTAAAACTATGGTTTTTAATGAAATAGCCTATGATTTAGAGCGTATAGGGGATTATTCAGGGCATATTGCCAATTTTGTGGTGAAAGAAGCATATGAAGTGGATCCAGAAATATTCAAATATCTGGATAAAATGTTTAAGACATCAAAAAAAATGGTTGAATATTCTATGGAAGCATTTTTGAACGAAAAAGTTAGTCTTAAAGATCAGATTATGGATCACGAAGAGACTGTGCATGATCTACAGAGGAAAGCTCTAAATAATATTGCAAATCAAATGGCAGAGACAATATTCGAAGATAAAGATCGCTCAACTTACTATTTATCTTTATCCAGAATTGTCAAAGCTTTTGAAAGGATTGGAGACATTTCTATAGAAATACTGGATACTACACGTGAACTTTACTCAAATATCCCTCGAAACACAACACCAGAACGATTCAGGCGGAGATAAAAGTAATAATTGTTTCAATTTTATTTTACCCAACAAAATTATCCAAAAATTCTTTAGATTAAATAGTTATAAGATTTAAATATTTTAAGATCTCCAGTCAAATTCTAATTAAGTATCATAAAAGGATACACTCTTGTCCCGCAGGAAGTGCAAAAATTTATTTGATTACTAAATTTAAAATTCCGTCAATTATAACATGTTTTTTACTGGAATCCTTAATTATAGTCAAGTACAAAACTTTTTAAACTATGTGTTCAACACAAAAGTGGAAAAAGTGATTTTAAGCAGATGCAAACTGATATTCCATGATTTATTTGATCTATAAGTCTAATAAGTTATGCTCTTAACTATAAATTAATGGTAGTTTACATCAAATGTATAATTGACAAGTTTTGCACTAACTCAAGGGCATGAGCGTTTTTTTAATATCTCTTCTGCATTTTCCGGTATTCTGTAATCCTTTTGCAACGGTTTGGCGTATTTCATACCAAAAGACTTAATAATTCTTCTTATTTGCCACGAAGAATATTCCACTCCAAATTCTTTCTTCACCAGATCCTGAATATCTCGTGTCACCCAAGAATACTTCTCTCTTAACATGGCTTCTAATTTCTTTTTATCCTCGTCAGAGAGCTTGGAACGTCTTCCGCTCTTAGGTTTGAGTTGCAAACCATCATAACCATCTTTATTCCAAGCTTTAAGCCAATTATAACCGGCGGCCTTGGTAACACCCACCAGATCACCTGATTTCTCCACGCTTTCATCTCGATACAAGTTTTTGATGAAGAAAAGCTTTTTAAGAACCCTCACATCCTGCTTTAAACCTCGAATCTTTTGATCCAACTCCTCAGTTGACAAATGCCTCTCAACATAAATTTTTTTCCTAGTCATAAACTATAGAGAATTTTGATTAACCTTTATTTGCTGATTGGTATTATTATTTTTAATCATTTTATGATTTTTATTAAATTGTTTCAGTGCCCTTTTAATGATATAAATGATGGTAAGGC
>VGTM01000014.1 GCA_016874685.1 Methanobacteriota archaeon | reverse complement strand
TAATTGCTTTTTGCATTTCTTTATTGCAATCAAGACAAATAGCCATCTCAAGCCTCCTTTCTTTTTAAAGCATTAA
This sequence comes from Methanobacteriota archaeon, assembly GCA_016874685.1. Lineage (GTDB taxonomy): Archaea > Methanobacteriota > Methanobacteria > Methanobacteriales > Methanobacteriaceae > VGTM01. The sequence continues at coordinate 25,856 of VGTM01000014.1, read as the reverse complement.
GTTTAAAGATATTAATTTTATGTTTATCACATTTTTCACACCAAGCATCATAATAATATGTATGAAAGGTTTCACTTGCTGGTTTAGTGTAAAAAACTTGTCCACATCCTGAACAGATATATTTATATTTCATTTTTCATTATCCTTTCTTTATAAAACATTTACTTCCTAAGCCATTCCTTTAATAACTCAATAATTTTTTCCTTTAAAGTTTTACCTTCTGAATAAGCTTTACATTTTGCTTCATTGTGTAATTCTTTGTCTATTTCTACAGTTAAGCGTTTTTTCATTTTCTCACCTCCTTATTCTTATTGTTTTTATTATCAATCCTGCCTCGCCTTTTCTCATCAATTCTCCAGCACACTGCGAGCAGAACTTGATTGTGTTCCATAATCCAATTCCACTTCCTGCATCACTATCATAATATTTGCTTCCCTGTGGAATTACACCATTACAATTCCCACAAATCCAACTTCGTTTTTTAGCAAGACGCTTGGTAAGATTATAGTTCATTTTTTCACCTCCTTTAATTTACAATACTATTATAGCACATTATTACATATTGTCAATAGTAAAATAACAAAGTTTCCTTTACATTAACAGCTACCTAAAATAGAGGCTGAAAAAGCTATATAATATTGATATCATATCGGTCTTATATCTCTATTATATCGTTTTTCATTTTTCAAAACTTTAATTTTACTATAACTCTTGATATAACTCTAATAAATTAAATAAGTTATAAGATAATTACTTAAACTAAAACTTATATCATATCTATAACATAACGATACTTCTTTAATTTAATTTCTTTTAATTTAATTTAATTTAATTTATTACTAATTTCCTTAATATGTGTGGTGTAGAGTTTTTGTTTCGCTACTATATTTTTATATATACAGTTTATAATATTCTTATATATATATAGATATACCTAGAGATATATATATACCTAGGCTAGTATATACCTAGGCTATATATATACCTAGGCTAGGAATGTTCTGTTTGGATTGAAGAATTATAATCCGCAAAATTGGTTAGGTGAAATAGTAAATTTAGTCTGTGGATAAATTGATTGTTTTGGACATAACTTATTATTATGCAATAAATTACACATAAAATATCTTTGTTGATAACTTGTGTATAACTAACTAACTTTATATTAACAAAAACACCTAAATTGTTATATATCAATAACTTATTATATTTCAATAGGTTAGGTGGATAAACAAAAAGGGTTTAGTTAACATAATATTTATTGCAGGACGTAGACTTATACCGCATAATAAATTTTCAGCATTTATATCTTTCACATAAACTTATTACAATGGTTCTGTATTGCGTTTAAATGCGTCAGGTTGAAAGATTATGCCTTTTAGGTAAAATATAATGTTTAAACAAGAAAATGCCTTAAATCGCAAATGTGTGCAAAATAATTATATTTGGACTAACTTTTATTTACCTTAAAAAAGGGGTTGACAATGAAATATTTATAGTGTATATTTATCCACAAGATATTAACAAGATATGAACAATAAATTAAAAAATTATCAATTTCTAAAAAACGAAGATTTCTATGAAATTATACGAAGGCGTAAATTAAAGCTTGATGAAGTCGGATTTGCTATCTATTTACGAGGGAAATATTGTTATAAAGGTAAAAATCCATTTCCTTTAAGCGATAATTATATTCAAGAAGAATTAGGTGTTTCACTTAAAGTATTATCTAAATTAAAAAAACGCCTTCAATTAAAAGGTGTTATAAAATACGATACTTTTCACGGTAGAGGTAAGGCAACTTTTTATACAATGTTAGATACAATTATGACACCTTCAAGAGAAAAACCCTCCCAAATGGATAGGTTTTATGATAACAGAAAACCCCCCCAAATGGAAAATAAAACCCTCCCAAATGGGCATTCCTTATATAAAGATACTAATAAAGAACATATTAATGTGGAATTTTCTCTTGAAAAAGCAAGACAAAACTTCGCTAAAAAACAGGGATGGGTATGAACAATAGTATTCTACCTAAAAAATATATAGCCAAAAAATTAATAGAGAATACACAGGTAGATAATCCACAGAGTATAACAAAAGTAATGAAGGCTGCCGGGCTTATTGAAGTTCCTAAAAAACAGTTAACTAATCATCTTAAATATAATTACCTGCCACAATTGAAAGAAGCGCTTGCTAATAAGAATCTTACCGCTCAGGACATTAAAGAAGAATTGAAAACACGTTATGCTGATATTTATGATATAGCAATGGATTCAAATGTTTCAAAGAGAAATTTAGCCTTAGATATTGCTTTATATGCTCTTCGTGATATTGGGAAAATTTATAATGTTATCAAGGAAGTCAATTTTATGCAGATGCAAAATACCATTGTAGTTGAAAGAGCGGAAAAGAATGAAAATAAAACTGAAACCATTTCAGGATAGTTTTATATATTCAAAGGCTGAGTTCCCAGCGTTTATCTCGGGGTGGGCTGGTGGAAAAACTTTATGCGGCATTCTTCGTGCTATGCTCTATTCTGAGCATATTCCTAATAATTTAGGTATTATCTTTAGAAAAGAATATGTTGATTTAAGAGATAGCACGGTTTTAGACTTTGAAAAATATACAGGCCTAAAAGTTGATAGTCAAAGAAATGTAGAATTTCCTAATAAATCCAAAATAATGTTTAGGCATATTGAAGAACTTAACAATATTCAGAATGTTAATTTAGGATGGTTTTTAATTGAGCAAGTTGATGAATTAGAAAGCAATAATGAGTTTTATATGCTCTGGGGAAGATTGAGAAGAGAGGTTGAACCAGATAGCTATTTTAAAGAAAAAGGACTAACTTTTAGAAGTGGTTTTGTAATAGGAAATGTCGGTCAGCAATGGGTTAAGGAATTATGGAAAGATAACAGGAAAGAAAATTATCATCTTTCGGAGGCTACTACATTTGATAATGAAGATGTATTACCAGAGGATTTTATTAAGAGATGCAAGGAATTAGAAACTGAAAAGCCAGATATTTACCGAAGATATGTCTTAAATGATTGGTCTATTGAAGATGACGCATTTATTGTAATACCGTCAAGATATGTTGAGGAATTAAAAACAGTTAATATTTATGAGGTTATAAAAGGAAGTGTTATATCCTGCGACCCATCTACAGGCGGGGATGAGTGTGTAATTTATATCTTGAAAAATAATCAGATATACGAGGCAAAATATTTATATGAAAGAGATACTATGAAAATAGTAGGTGAGTTGATGTTATTATCCGCAAAGTGGGATATAGATAATTTTAGCATTGATACCATAGGAATAGGTCAGGGAATAGTTGATAGATTAAGAGAATTAAAAAAGAATGTCTGGGCGATAAATTCGGCAGAAAGCGCTCTAAATAAAACTCAATATTACAATAAAAGAAGTGAAATGTGGTTTTATTTATTAAGGTTAATTTTAGATAAACAAGTTCATTATCCAAAAGATGAGGAATTAAGAAGGCAATTATCAAGCGTAAAATATAAGGTTATAAATTCAAATGGTTTAGTTCAGTTAGAACCGAAGCAAGAAACTAAAAAAAGATTAGGTAGAAGTCCGGACCGAGCAGATTCCCTAGTATATGGTATATGGGCTAATCAGTTTATGTGCGGTGATGAGGTAGCATTAAAGCCATACCGATGTCCAATAGGGGTTTCCATAACCTAAAATAAGGAGGGAATAATGGCAAAGATTGAGTTATTAGGCAATAGAATTTTACTTAAAAGATTTAGAATGCCAGAAAAGACAGATGGCGGAATATATCTTCCAGATGATGCAAGACTAAAAACTGAATTAGCAGAGGTTATTGAAATATCTCCAATTATTACAAAAATAGCAATAGGTGATATAGTTTTAGTTGGTAGATATACAGGCGTAGAGGTTGAAATAGAAAAGCAGGATTATACCATAGTTTGTGAAGAGGATATTATCGGAAAGGTAAAACAAAATGGATAATAACGGAAATAAAAATAAAGAGTTAACTCCAGAATTTATAGAGATATTAAAAATCTCTATGGATAAAAATACTGGCAGTTATCTTATTGAACCAAAGATAAATCATATTGGTATGTTATATGCTGGTTTAGAGATGGCAAGGTTAAGAATTGACAGTATGGCTATTGAGGCTAATACGCCTAAGGTTATAAAGCCGAAGGGGAGTTTTTTTAGTGGATTGGATAGTTTTCTAAAAAATAAAAAGAGGTTTTAAATATGGCAGATGAATTAAATGAAGGTTTAATACCAGAGGGTCTTCAGAATATACCGCCAGTTCAAGAAGAACCCCAGAAGCCATCTATGACTGAAGAGGAATTTATCAGGAAAATTAAGGAGAAGAATAAGCGTGTTTTGCTTAAACTCTCCGATGAGGAAAAAGAACGTATTGTAAAAATGGTTATAGATGATTGGTATAATGAAGATTTATCTTATCATCAAGAGGTCTGCGATGCAGTTGATAAGTGGGACGAGCAATGGAGGATGACACGCAAAAAGGTATTAGGAACAGACGAGAATACCCCCGATTATAGACAGGCGCTTTCAACAGTAGTTCTTGAGGTTATTCACGCCAATATAATGAATACATATTTTGCACAGGAAGATATAGTTAATGTTATTCCTACCGAAGAAAATGACGTCAAAAAAATCCAGAAAATAAATATATTTATGAATTGGTCTGCAAAGAATGAGTTAAAATTATTTGACAGAGTAGATAGATTATTCCATAGCACAGGGAAAATAGGTGGATGTCCATATAAGATGTATTGGGATAAGCAGTATGGAATAGTTACAAAGACAAGACCAGTTATAAATCCCTTTACAGGCCAGTCTGCTATTGACCCAGAAACCAGCCAGCCCTTAACAGAAGAATACGAAGAGCCGAAACTTTTATATGATGGGCCTGTTCTTGAGATATTTTCAAGGAAAGATTACATCATTCCAAGAGGCTCATCCTTAGATAAAAAGCCACATCACGAGATACATAGATTAAGACTATTTAAAGATGATATTATCAAGCGAGAGAAGGAAGGTAGATATTATGAAGGTGTGTCTGAAAAGATAACCGATACAGAAGGCGGAGAAACAAGCAGGGTAGATAAGGATGGAATTGCAATTGCCTTAGCAAAAAATGAAAAGACTATCTTAGAGGCTTATGGCTCGATGATTTTAAAGGAAGAGGACGAAGAAGACAAGGACGAGAAATTGATTACTGAAGAGGAGTATATATTCCTTGTGTGCTTAGAGGATAAGGTATTATTATTAGCAAAGAGGAATAAATTCCCTCTTAAATTAAGACCTATAAATATGGCAAGATTTATCCCTGATGATGAGGGTGGAGTTGAAGGGATAGGTGTTATGGAGTTTATGGAAAGTGTTCAGAAGGAATATGATAGTTTTCATAATCAGACCGCCAAGGGAACTGTATTATCAAATGAGCCTATTGTGTTCTTTACGCCATTGGGCAATATGCGTCAGGAAAAGGTTAAACTTGAGGCAGGATTTGCCTATCCTACTACAGACCCAAGTAGCGTTAAAATATTCCAATTCCCAGCGCCTAATCAGCAGATATTTGAAATGATGAAAATTGTAATATATTGGACAGAGAGGTTGTTCTCAATAGGCGATTACCAAGTGGGGCAGACCTCTGAAATTGACCCGAGCGCCCCTGGAATAAAAGTTGCTAAATTAATTGAATCGGGCAATGTCCGCCTTAATCTTATTATAAATAGATTTAATCAGACTATGAAGGATATATTTTTGAGGCATTTTCTGCTTTATTCAGAAAATATGCCAGAAAATAAATTTATGAGGATAGCGGGGGAAAGCGGGAAATATGATTTTCAGAAGGTAAGTTTAGAGGATTTTGCACTTAAGAGCTTGCCTGATTTTGAACTTACTGGAAATGTTTTATCAGCCAATAAGACATTAGAAGCACAGAAGGCAACAGTGGTTTATAGTTATATGAGCAAGAATGTATTATTTATGCCAAATAGCCCACAGGGTTTACAGGCATATTATCAACTCACGAAATGGTGGCTTGATAAAATGAATGTTTTAGGTGTAAGTAAGTTCCTGCCAAAAGTCCCTGGGGAGATGATACATACACCAGAGGAAGAGAATGCGAGATTTTTACAGGGCGAACAAGTGCAACCCTTAGAGAACGAAGACCATATAACGCATATAAAATCTCATAATAGTATGCTTCTTGAACCTAATACACCACAGGAAATAAAACAAAATATCGTAGCGCATAATAAAATACATACTCAGATGATGCAGGCAATGTTGATGCGTGAGGTTATGTTTGGTAAACAGGCAATGAAAGGAGAAGAATATGGCGGGCTACCTGCAGGCGAAACAGGAGGAGCTGAACCATCTCCAGCTTTTAGGGGAGCTTATTAATTCAGAATTATGGAACGCTCTTAAAAGAGAAATAGGCATATTTTATAATAATGCAGACAATGTATTACACGCTATAACTAATTCGAACAGAGAATATTATGCAGGAAAATGCAGAGGATATAAGGATATACTTGAGCTCGAGGAAACGATAGATAATCAAATTAAGATATTAGAAAACGAGCTTAAAACATTAGAAAAAGGGAATGAAATTTAAAAGGAGGGTTTATTAAATGCCTTGGTCTGCTGGGGATGCTAAAAAGCATAAAAAAGGTTTAACCTCTGCTCAGGCAAAAAAGTGGGCGGAGATTGCAAACTCCGTCTATCGTGATTGTATGTCCACAAAGGATAATGATAAATTTTGCTCAGGCAAGGCAATAAGGCTGGCAAATTATCTTTCTACGCAAGAAACTAAACGAAAATATTAACTTTTGAAAATAAATATATTACTGAAAAAATTAATCAAGTTATATGCAAGTATAATAAAATGGCTTGAGAAAAAAATTGAATGATAAGTTTAAGCTATGCTCTTTTTATTAAAAATATAGGATTTTTTCATTTAGGTAGATTTATTGATTTATTGCAATTCGATATTATAACAATTTTATTAGCATATATTTTATATTATGAGATTAAACGTTGGAAGAGATTACAGAAAATGGATAAGGGCGAATGAAGTGGAAAGAGGCATTGTTAAGAGAATGTTATCAGGCATATATACGAGGCGGAGAGATTACAATTATATTTATTAGGAGAGCTGATAAGGTTATACCGATAATTAAAAGATATATTGATAATCAAATAAAATGCGATGAGGAAACAATACCGCAAGAAGATTAAGTAAGTAAAACGCTTCGGAAGAAAACTAAGAGGCGCTTAAATCAGCAATATCGTTTTTGCTGACGTAAGCGCCTTTTTTATTTAATGCAATGAATTGGTATTTAAAACAAATTGAGGATGAACTGATTAACCTGCAATCAGGCAAATATACGGGCAGGATAAATTTTGAGTTTAATTTGTTTTTAGGCGGGATAAGCAATATGAATATAACTAAATCAGAAAGTAAGAAAGAGCCAAAAGATAATTTATGTCAGGCAGGATAAAAAATTTTGTAAAGGAGGTGTTTATGGTAGTTAAAAAAGAGGTAGAGAAAGAAAAACCTAAAGTCTTGCGTTCTGTTAGAAAAGATAGGATTGCAGAATATGAGCAGAAGGGCTGGAGGGTTGTAAAGGAAACAGGTAGAAAAAGATTTAGAGAACTTCAGGGCGATTTAGTCCTGATGGAAAAATAAAGGAGATATAAAATGCCAGAGGAAATTATCGAAAAGGAAGAAGAAACTCCTACGGAAGAAGTTATCGTAGAACAGAAGCCTACGGAAGAGGTAATTCAAGAGCCAGAGGAAGTCTTACCAGAGGCAATAGATAGGGAAGCTATTGATAAAAAACAAGAAGTGATAGCTGAGAAAGAAAAAGAAATAGAAACTAAAGAAAAGGAAAAAAAATTAGCTCCTTCAGATGAAAGAAAAGCAAAAATTCAAAAGGAAATAGACAGACTTATCTGGCAAAAAAAGACACTTGCTGAAGAAATTGTTAATCTGGAAGAAAGAAAAAGAGAATTAGAGACAAAATCAAAAGAAACACCTGCAATTGCCGAGACAGGTGAATTTATAGAGGCAGGTGGTAAGAGATGGTATACAAACGTTATGCTTAAAAAGATGCTTGGGGAAGGTGTTGACCCTCAAGGAAATCCCCTAACACAGGATATGATTGATGAGTATAGGGAAGCAAGAAATATAGCAATAGCAACAGATAGAGCCAGAAAAGAAATAAGAGAAGAAAAAGAAAAAATGTCTGTTGAAGAAGCTCAAAAAGAGGAATTGCGTATTCGTCAAGAGGATGCAGAATTTGTTAAAACAACTTACGACGACTGGATAAATGATAAGGAAGACCCAAGATATAAGGAAATGTCAAGAATATGGATAGATGAAAATTATAACAGGATTCCTCGTGGTTTATCCAAGGCGGCTAAAGAGGCGGAAGAAAATTATCAGAAAAACTTAATTAAACCTGACCGAAATAGACGGTCTGAAGAATTGAGCGTGGAATCGCCGACAGGCTCACCTCCTAAATTAAAAATTCCAGCGCTTACGGAATATGAAAAGGAATCAGCGCATAATATGTTCCCGCATTTAACACAAGCCGAAGCGGAAAAAAAATATGCTTTAGCAAAATCAAAAAGAGGAGGCAAATAAAATGGCGGAAGATAAAATTACTGAACAAAAAATAATTCTGGAAACGAAACAGCAAGCTATCGATGAATGGCCCGATATATCTGTAATCAAGGATTGGACAGTCAATGACCCGCTTAGATTATCAGCAAAAGACCCAGAATTTGAGTATAGATGGTTAAGGGATGACCATAAGAACATAAGTATTAAAACCTCAAATTACATTGGTGGTTTGTGGAGAATAGTTCCAAAGGAACATATAGACGCCTTAGAAAAGCGGTTTAATATAAAACTTTACCGTGCACCTGATGGTTTAATTCGTTATGGTGATTTAATTTTGGGTTATATACCTAAAAAAATCTATGAACAGAAACAAAAAATAAAAGCAGAAAGAACAAGAAAACCCATAGAAGATGTAGATAAAACATTAAAAGAAGGTATTGACCTAAAAGAACTTCAGGGCATACATCCAACTTTAAAAGGTATTCAAACAAAAGAACAACTTGGTATGAAATAAACAAGGAGGTAATTGATGCCAAATAGGGATAATGTTGCTGGATTTAGACCTTACGCTTTAAGTCCAGCAAAAATAGTTGTCCGAAGATTCCCTGTAGATAGTGCAAATGCAACTGCCATATTCCTCGGTGATTTAATCAAGGCTGAGTCAGATGGCAACGTAGCGCCAGCGGCAGCAGGAGATGCTACAGTGGTCTTGGGTGCTTGTGTAGGTATTTATGATAGCAATGGAGTTGCTGCAGGAAGCGAAAGAAGCTCCGTTTCTCAAAATTATTTACCTGCCTCTACTGCTGGTTATGTAGATGTGGCGCTTGCACTTTCTGGGCAATGGTTCGTAGTTCAGGCAAGCACAGGAACAGCAGTAAATGAAACAGATAGATTTGCAACAGCAGACCACATAGCAGGTGCAGGGGATACTACTTTAGGGAAATCAGGACACGAATTAAACTCAGGAGGTTTAGGCACAGCAACAGCCCAGTGCAAGATTATAGATAAACTTGAAGACCCAGATAATGCTTGGGGCGAACACGTTGATTTAATTGTGCAGATAATTGAGAATTTCTTCTCAGGCACAGTTGCAGGCGTGTAAAACATAAGGAGTATACAAAATGGCTATAACACGTTCACAGATAGTGGATACTCTTGATGTTGGCCTAAACGAAATCTGGTTAGATGGTTTAAAAGGCTGGGATGAAGAGTATGCCAAAATCTTCGTAGTTGGTTCAAGTAAGAAACAGTTAGAAAAGGATAGTTATTTATCAGGATTTGGGAATTTTCCAGAAAAGACGGAAGGTTCACCAGCTCAATATGATAGCCTCTATCCAGGAATAAGCACAAACTTCGTGCCGAAGACTTATGCGTTAGGTTACGAAATCACCGAAGAGGCAGTAGAGGATAATCAATATGAGCCAGAAACTTTTAATAAATTCCCAGAGGCATTAAAGAGAAGTGCTATCTCTACGGTTGAGGTAGTCTCTGCCAATGTATTTAACAATGGATTCTCAACTAATGGTTTTGATGGAGTTCCGCTTTTCAGTGTAAACCATCTTTTGTTAGGTGGTAGCACTCAAGCCAATACACCTGCAACACAAGCAGATTTGTCTGTATCATCTTTGCAGGCTGGATTGCAAGCACTTGAAGACCAAGTGGATGAAAGAGGAAAAAAAATAGCATCTTCTCAGGCAGTGCTTTTGGTTGTTCCGACAGGTAATATGTGGACATCTGAGGAATTGTTAAAAAGCACACAAAAACCTTACGTTGCTAATAATGAGATAAATGCCATTCGTATGAAAGATTTAACTTATATGGTTTGGCATTATCTTACTGATAGCGATAGTTGGTTTTTGCTTGCCTCTAAAGATGTTTTAAAAATCAAATTTTTCTGGAGAATTAAGTTAGGGGATTTAAGGAGAGGAACTGACTTTGATTCCACTAATCTTAAACATCTTGGAAGAATGAGATTTGCAGTAGGATATTCGCATTATCAAGGAACATATGGTTCTTCTGGTGCATAAAAAGAGAGGTTTAACTATGAGAAAATTATGTATTTTCAGCATTGTATTCACAATCGTAGTTTCGCTTATGGTTACTTTCTCTTTTGCTCAAACTTCAAGGGAGGGGACATCATCTGAAGGTAAAACTACATTTACCAATATAGCTGTGGTTGGTTTAAATAAAGATGGAACAGACGACTCAATCACTACTGGCGTCCCTGGTTATATTGAAATGGTAAGTAGCACTGGTAGCAAGTTTTATCTTTGGATAGGTGCTGATAGTAAATTACATATAGCATCTCAGACAGAAGTTGGGTATCTGGCAAGTCCTGCTACTGTAGGTTGGAGTGATGCATCAGGGCCAATAGTTGGCGGATTGTAACCAATAGTAACCATAAGTAAATAAAAAGGAGAGGGTTTAAAGACCCTCTCCTTAAAATAAAATGCGAATACTTATAATATTAGCGATTATATTAATTCCTTTTGCGGGATTATTTAATTTAGGTTTTGAATCTATCTGGTTTCCGCAATATTTAGCCTTCCTTTTATTTTTAGGTTTATGCGCCTCATTTCAGATATGGAGATTTAATAAATACATAAGTTTATTTACGATTTTATGTCTTTTTTCAACTGTATTTATTACTCAATTTAACCCAAGAGCATTTGTTTTATTATCTACATTTTATGCTTGCATATTCTGTTCAATAAAAATAAGCACATTAGATGATAAGACCAAAAAATTAATAATCAATTCAATAATTGCTCTTATGATTTTACAGGGGATATGGACTTTTGTTCAATGGTTGAACATATGTCCGCAATTTAAAATTGGAAATACCTTATGGGCGCCGTTTTTCAAGGCACATCCAAGAATGTCTCAAGAGGGTTTTAACACTTATCCTGTGGGATTTTCTGGTTCATATAATCAATTAGGCGCTTTCTCTGCGATAACTTTTCCTATTGCTTTAGGCAATTCATTTTTAATTTTAACAAATATATTTTGTCTTTTAGTTGCACATTCAACCTTTGGGATATTAGCAACGATTGGCAGTATTTTGTTTTATTCTTATTTTAAAGGCGGGAAATTCTTTTTTAAATCCCTGCTTATTATATGTAGTTTCTTATTAATTTTTATGTTTACAGTAGATAAATTTAAGAAGGCAGATTTTATAAGGTTATATGTATGGAAGCACGCTATTAAATCAACTATAACAGGAAAAATAGAATTAGCAAATACTACAATAAAAAGTATTCCTCTTATGGGCTTTGGTTTTGGCTCTTTTATGCTTAATTTTCCTTATATACCACAAGAAAAAGTTGACAATAAATTTAATTATTCAACTGAAAAATTTGCTCACGCCCATAATGATTACATAGAGGCATTTTATGAATTAGGTATTTTGGCTTGGGTAATAATTATGTTATTTTTAAGAGATTTATTTATAAGAATAAAAAAGATTAAAAATAAATCAGAAAATTTAATCAAATATGGTGCTTGTTTTTTTGCATATATAATAAATGCTTTTGGAAATTTCACTTCACAAATAGCGTTAAATGGTTTAGTGATAGTTATTATATATGGACTATTGGAAGGAGAGATAAAAAATGGGTGATTTGCCAGAATATGCACAAGGGCGTATGCGAACCTGCCATATCTGTGGGTATTGGTGGCCAGAGCGCTCTGGAAAGATAATTAAAATTGAGGGGCAGTGGCGATGCGTTGAAACTTGTATTGATGAAATGGAACAGGAAGATTTTACAAACCAAAGGAGGAGTAGATGAAAAAAATATTATTTGTTTTATTGCTTATAGGAATTTTTATTTTCACAACAGGGCTTAAACCAACGCAAGAGTATAAAACAATAACAAAACGAAGTTCTATAACTTCGCAGGTAACAGATAACGATATTTGGGTGCCTGAAAAAGGTAAAAGTATTGTTCTTATGGGAATTGTAATATCAGGAAACTCTTCAGGTCAGGTATCATTTGATGCAAGCAAAGCAATAGTTGCTCCATTTATGACTGCATCTCAGCCAGCCGTAATAGGCAATGGCACTCCGATATATCAAGGAACAGAAAATGAGGTTATCAGATTTTCAAATGTGGTGGGAGAGAGAGGAACAGGCCCAATATCAAATATTACATTATGGGGATGGGAGGAATAAAAATGGAAAGCGTAGAGAACGGACTAACACCAATATCAAAAAAAAAGAAACCGAGATTAAGTCTTACTGATAAAGATGTAAATTTGGGCAGAATAACAGTTGGGGATAAATATGTTTTTTTAATATCTGCAACTGTTAGATTAGTTTCTCAAAATATGGATAGTAGTAAAGAAATAAATTCTGAATTAATTCCAAGAAAGTTTGATTATGAATTTGAAATAGAGGAGATTGAAGTTGAGTCTGGCAAAAAGAAAATAGGGAATAGAGAAGTAATGGATGGCAGATTAATTAAATAAAACCGAGGTAAATTATGTCTGAAACATTTCTGGATATTATAACTGATGTGGCAACTCTTGCGCAACGAAGTAATGATAGTGATTATCTCACCAAGATAAAGGTGTGGGTAAATATATCCCAGAGAATACTCGCCTCTATTTATGATTATTGGAATGCCTTAAAAGATATTTACAATTTTACCACAGTTGCCTCGCAGGAAAGATATAACCTGCTAAGAGGTTTTGACAAACCTTTAAGGGTATTTGATATAACAAATAAAAATACTTTGGATATATTGACAGAGGAAGAATATATCGAAGGGAATTTAGGAGGGTTAACTACCACAGGCAAGCCCAATATAGCAAGAATATATGGGGAGGAAAGCGTAGATACGCAACTCTCAAGTGCTGGCACTTTATCGGTGGTAAGTTCTTCTACCTCTGATGGAAGTGCCTTTACCGTTTTAATAAGAGGTATTGTAAATGGTGTAGATGATTATGAGGAATTTACCTTAAATGGCACTACTGCTGTTAGTGGCTCAAAGTCATTTTCATCTGTTACGCATATCTCTAAATCAGGAACTACCACAGGCAGAATAACCATTACAAGTGGAGGCACTACCATAGCTACAATGGAGCCTGATGAGAATGTAGTAAGGAGAAAAAGGTTATATTTAGGGCAGAATATTCCCGCTGATGCTTATTCTATGAGAATGCTTTATAAGAAAAAGGTTAAAAAGATGATAAGAGATTATGATTTTCCATTTGTGGACTGCTCTAATTTTCTTATTTATGATGCTTATGGGCAAACATTACAGCAGGATGGAAAAGATGTGTCTGCAAGTTTTCAATTTAAAAGAGCAGAGCAGGAAATGTTAAGGCTTATAAATAATGAGGGTGGTTCTTTGGGGCCTGATTATACTCATAAATTTGTATCTAACTTTTGGCGTGCGCATAGAAAATAAATGAAGAGATTAATCTTTCTTTTTAGTTTAATATTTATTTTCTCTCTTAATTCTTTTGCTCAAACTAATTTAGTTGCTGTTCGCATTGATAGATTTGAGGGCGGACAGAATAGTTATGATTTAGAAACTACGCTTGAAACTAATGAAAGCTCAGTTTTAGTCAATACGCTTATCCACAGAAAAGGCGAAATATCCAAGAGAACTGGGCTTGCACTTTTTGCACAGGATTTAGGAACAACCGCCTTTAGAGGCATAGGTAGATATGCCTCAAGTCCTGATTTTGATTATATGATTGTAGCCTCAGGGACTTATCTTTTAAGGTCTACTTATTCAGGAGCTTCTTGGGAAGTAATTACCTCCTCGTTGACCGCAGATGCAGATACAGAGTTCATTTTAGCTAATCAATTCTTTTTCGTTTTAAATGGGAAAGAGTCGCTTACTTATTGGGATGGTTTAAACCCGATAGATATTAACGCCTCACCGCCAATAATATCAAGCGTAGGATGTTGGTTAAAAAATTATCTCTTTTTAAGAGATGATAGGCATAAAGATTGGGTAAGATTTTCTCATAATTTAGAGCCGACATTATTTGATGAAACTGATGTATTCAGAGTTAATACAGGCGATGGACAGGCAATACAAAGATTAATTCCTTTTAAGTTAGATGAATTAATAATCTATAAGGAAAAAAGTTTATGGCTTAAAGATTTATCAGGCACAAGCGTTTTAACGAGTTCATTACAGGTTATATCTCCCGATATAGGCACTGTAGCACCAAGGTCTGTTGCCTCTACAGGAAATGACCAATGGTTTTTATCTAATGAACCTTATGCTGTAAGAAGCCTTGTTAGAACTGATTTTGACAAAATAACAACCAACATAGTATCAAGAGATATACAGGATATTTTTGATGGCTCGGGCGATACAGTTTTAAATAAAACATATGCCTCTAAGGCTTGTGCTATATTTTATGATAATAAATATTTTCTTGCAATACCAACAGGCACATCTTCTGTAAATGATTTAGTATTAGTTTATGATTTTCTAAGTGGTGGATGGTATCAAATAACAGGATGGTATCCAGCAGAGTGGGTTGAGTTTAATAATAATTTATATTTTATAGACGCTTTAGATGGAAGCGTTGTTCAGGCGTTAAATAGCACTTATTATAGCGATTATGCTTCAGGCCCACGTGTTACTTCTGCAACACCTTCTACTGCTATAACTTTTCAATATGAAACCAGACGCATTGATTATGGTTATCCGAGCAATTATAAAATGCCAGATGCCCTTGAATTAGAATGTGCTGCAACAGGAAATTATAACATTAACGTATATCTTGAAATTGATGAGGGTGGTTATCAATCCGTAGGTTCTATGGGTTTAAGAGGCAATTCGGCATTTTTGCCTGTAAGTTTGCCATTTACATTGGGAAGCAATGCAAAAGCAAGAAAAACATTTCATCTTCAGAAATTCGGAGAGTTTAAAACTATAAGATTAAAATTTACTCAATCAGGAGCAGACGAACAATGTAAACTTCATAGTGCGACATTGTGGTCATCCATAAAACCTTGGAGGCGGGAATGATAAAAAGAATTTTTTATTTTTTATTGATATTTCACTTATCTATAAATAATGCTTATGCGGATACAGTTTCAGCCTATTTTACTTATGGAACTAATTCAGAGGTAACGTCAACTAATCTTAATGGCAATCTCTCTAATATTAGAGATGTAGTAAATGGCAAGTTAGATAATGATAATGCGAAAACCACGTCTGGTTTTAGGTTCTATGAGGTTTTATCTTCAACCCCAGCGGCAGGGACACAAGGCAGGCTCGTATATGATAAGTCAGATGATATACCTACATTTGATAATGGAAGTTCATTTGTGGATATGGTTACAGTTTCGGCAACACAAACGCTTACGAATAAAACCTTAACTACACCCACAATAGCAAGTTTTACTAATGCGACACATAATCATTCAAATGCTGCTGGTGGCGGACAAATATCTGCCTCTGCTATCCCAACTGCCTCAAGTGAGATTGTAGTTGGAAACTCCTCAGGAGTGGGCGCAGCAGTTTCGCCAAGCGGAGATATTAAAATTGATAGTGATGGGATTGTAACAATTCAACCCAGTTCTGTAAATCTTACGACAGACGTAGTAGGTAGTCTGCCCGTAGGCAATCTTAATGGTGGTTCTGGAGCAAGTTCATCAACATACTGGAGAGGAGATGGAACTTGGGCGACAGTTTCTGCTGTTGCTCATCAATCCTCAAGATATTTAAGAGAGTTAACTGATTATACAACTACTTCTACAACTTTTGTGGATGTAGATGCGACAAATATGTCCATTACTCTTACTACTGGGGCTAATAGATGCCTTATAGGATTGGTTGGTGCGGCAGCAAATTCTACTGGTGGAAATCTTGTTGCTTTTGATATTACTGTTGATGGCACTCGTCAAGGCGATGCGACTTGGGGATTGCTTTCATTAAATGCTCCAAGTGCTGATTATGATATGAATGCCTCATTTGTATATATGACAGATATATTAACGGCAGGAAACCATACATTCAATTTGCAATGGAGAGTAAATGCAGCCACAGGAACATTAAGAGGTGGCGGAGATTGTTCTGTTGAATATTGGATATTAGAAATTAAATAATTGGAGGTTCTTATGAAATATTTAACTTTACTTTTAATTTTCAATTTAATTCAAATATGCTATGCAGAAGAATTTACAATTGATAAAGAATTTAATGCAGACCAACTTGCACAAGAGATAGAAACACAGACAGGATTGGATATATATAAAAATATACCTTCTGAACCTGAACCCATTGGAATAATAGAAACTAAAAAAAATATAATAACAATTAAACTCAAAAACAGAGATTTAGCTGCTGATGAAAAAGCAAAAATAGAAGATTGTATTAAGAAACATAAACCGATAGATAAAAAAGCTGTAGAAAAAGAGAAAAAGAATAAAGCAAAAGCAGAACTTAAAGCGTTAGGTTTAAAAGATGAAACAATAGAAGAAATTATTAAATAATTCAGGAGGTTTTATATGGGAATATTATCAACGCCGAAATTAAATACTTTTAATTATACTCCGACAGAGGAATTATTTCAAGGTGCTTTAAATCTTAGTCAACAGATGTTTCCTTATTCTCTTATGGCAAGAGAAAAAGGGGCAAGATATTTAACTGAAACACCTTTTGAAAAAACAGGAATAACTACAATTCCAGCGGTAGATTATTCTAAGTTTATGCCAACTGATTTTGAAAAAGCATTGGCTACAAAAGAATTTGAAAATATCTGGCCTGAAACTGAAAAAACCATTAAGCACGCCTTATCTTTATCTGGTATGGCTTATTCACCTTTACTTGCTGAAACATTAGGAAGAGAAAGAAGTAAATTAGGAGTAGATATTGGAAAATATCTTACAGAATTAGGCGAACAAAGGGCGACAAGAGAACAGTCAAGGCTTATCAGTGAGGCAGGACTTCAGGAAACAGGCAGGGAATTTGATATATCGCAGGCGATGAGAACATCGCCTTGGGAATTTTTAGAACCATATGTAAGCACTCAACGAGGGATAGAAAGCGCTCAGGCAGGCACAGAATTACAAAATTATTTAAGCAAACTTCAACAGCAACAAGGAACAATACAGACTATTGGTGATTTATTGGGAACAGGTGTTAGTCTTATAACTACTAAAATGTTATTAGATAAGGCATTAAAATCAGGCAATGTAGAGTTAGCATCGCAACTTGAAAAGATTATTAAGGACGCAGAAGGTGGAGGTGGCGGTGGGGGGGCAGGTGCAGTAGGAGCAGCTGGTGCAGGGGTAGGTGGGGCAGGCGCAATAAAAACTTTATTACCTCTTGCGCCAGTAGCAGAGGCAGCAGGTGGAGCTTATGGACTAATAGGTATAAGTGATATTGCATCAGCACCAGTAGGTGCTGCAAGTGCTATTACAGCAGAAGGCTTACCAGCAGGATATACTTTATTACCTGCAGGATTTTTAGAAGGTGGTGGGGTAGGTGGGGCAGTAGGTGCAACCCAAGCCATAGCAGGTTTAACTGCTGCAGAACAAGCAGAAGTAGCAGCAATTATCAATGCAATAGAGGATATGGTAGCAAGTGGTGCAACTACCCAAGCAGCTGCCACACAGGCAACGGCAGCAAATGCAGCTATGGCAAGTGGTTCACCATTATTAGCGATAACTCTAATGGCAATACCCTTAACTCTCGCAGGAATAGCGGCATTCAAACATTCACAAAGATTAAGAGTAGGTAAAGAAGATTATCTAAAAGAACAAATAGCAAAAGGTAGGTTTTCACCAAGTCTTTATAATGAAGTAAAAGATATTGCAGCAAAATCTGGCGCAGACCCTGTAGCATTGGCACAGCCAATGTTAGATATGAGTTTGCCTGAACAAAAAGAATACGTAAGCGAAATGTATAAAGCTGATTTTAACCGAACTCTTTTTGAAGCAAGACTTAAATTGAAAAGAGGAGCTACGCTTGATTCATTAAGTTATAATGAACAAAAATTAATAGAAGTGTATGGGAGATAAACAATAAAGGAGAGTTTTTATGGCAGGCGAATTGATGAATATATTAAATATAGCAAGTAAAGGTTTAAGAGGTTTTGCAGAACCTTATCTTGCTATGAAGATGGATAAATATAAACGAATGAGGGATTTACAGGATAGAATGGAATTGGCAAAAATACAAAGAAGTCCTGAAGGATGGAAACCAAGAAGTATGGAAGAAGCATTGACTTTTGAGAGAGAAAAGTGGGGAATGAAACCTACTACTAAAACCAGATTACAATTATTAAATGAGGAATTATACGATATTCAAAAAGCAAAAGGTAATATTAGCGCACTTTTTGGTGATACTGATGAGAGAGTAACAAATTATTATAATTTAAGAGAAAAACAAATATTAGATGAAATAGAAAAAGAGATTGGCGGAAAAATAGAAGGAGAACTTCCGCCAGCACCAGCTCCAATTTCACCTCGCCCAAATATTCCTATCACTCCATTAATAAGTGAAACTATGAGAACAATTCAGCCTTTTGGTAGCATAATGAGAATGAGAGATATATTAACAAGACCAAGATTAACCAAAACAAGACCAACTTTAGATGATATGGTTACCATAGAAGATGCAAAGGGTGAGCGAAGAACTATGAAACGAAGTGAGGCAGTTAGAAGAGGATACTTAAAATAATGCCTGAGGTTATAAAAATAGATAGACCATTTGAAGATACTGTTTCTACCATAAAGTTAAATAGAACTTTTGAGGAGATTGAGAAACCTAAAATTCCTATTAGTTCTTTAGTAAGAGAAGCAGAACCAATTGTAAAATTGGCATTATCTCCTTTGCCTCAGCAGATGGAAGCAATACAAAAAATAGAAAATATACAAGAAAAATTATATCGTCCTATTGGCAAAGTTATAAGCAAGGGATTAGAAACATCTATTGGTAGAAGAATATCATCTGAGATTTCAAAAGAAGTTTTCCCCTTAAGTGGATTAGCACCAGAGAAAATACAAGAAAAAGCAGGTAAATTTTTATTAGAACAGACTGCCGAACAATTACCATATATTGCTATTAGTTCATTAGCACCTAAAATTTCAACAATTTTTGCAAGGGAAATACAGAAAATACCATTAGTTCAGAGAAGAATTTTATCTAAATTATCAATAAAAGATAAATTGAGATGGTTAAGCGAAAGGAATTTATTAGGTAAATATACAAGGGAATTTCCAGAATTAAAAGAATTTGCTATTAAGCAAAGAATAATCCCAGAAACTCAAATAATTACTCCAAAACCTATATCACCTACTCAACAATTAGCACCGTTAGAATTAGTTAAGCCTTCTCCATTAGAAAAAATAAAAACTATTCCCATTATTACACCAGAAGTTAAACCTACTTCACCTGTTATCAAAATAGATAAAACTTTTGGAGAAATTGAACCTCCTAAACTTACAATTTCTCCTGAACTTCAACCTCTTGCAGAAGAAGCTAAAAAATTATCGCTATCTCAATTTTTAAATAAAATCAGACAAGACCTTGATTTATATGCTAATTTTGAAAAAATAACAGGTTTAACTATCAAAGATTTTTGGCAACAAGCACAAACTGAGAAAATAATACCTACTATTACAAAACCAGAAATTCCCGCACCTGAATTTCCTCATCATATTTCCTATCTAGATACTCTTTCCCAAACTAAATTAGGCAAGTCTTTTAAAGAATTAAAAGATACTGAAGCAAGAAAAATATTTTTATCTAACGATATAAAAACCTCTGAAATTCCCGAAGATAAAATATTAAAAATTTCTACTAAATATGAGCCTGATAATGAATGGGTAGATATGAGTAGAGAATCACTGATTACCGATAAAAGCGGAGAATTTATTTCAGATGGTAGATATTTGATAATTGATAAAAATATTGCTGAGGCAGTAAGAAATGAATTTTGGGAAAAGCAATTAAAATCAGAGATAAAAGCTATACAAAGATATAATCCTGATAAGCCATATAAAGAAATTGAAGAAGAGATGAGAAAATCTATAAAGGAAAATAGAGAAAGAATTAAAAATGAAGCTGAGCCTCCAGATTATAAGTCTGTCATTCCAAAAGAAAAAGGTAACGAAGCAAGTTATAAGGGAATAGCTACTAATAGTCTTGATAAAACAATAAATATGATTTATTCAGACGGAAAGATAGATGTTTATCTGGATGCTGGTTATGTAAAGATGCTAAAGAAATATTTCCCAGATGCAAAGATGACAATAACTGCTCCTGATAAGGCTGTTCAATTCTGGGTGAAAAATGAGCTAAAGGCAATTTTACTTCCAAGAAGACCGCCTGAAATAGAAATCCCCAAAGAACCAGATGTAGAAGAGATTAACCAGAAATTAGATGTAGAAACTGACAGAATAGAGGAAAAATATGCTGATATTGTAAAAGATGGAGAACTACCCGAACCTGTTGAGGATATAGATGTAGGTAAAGAAATGCCCAAATTGGAGGAAAGGGAAAGATATATCCAAATAATACTTGCTGAAAAGATTACTCCTGCTTTTGCAAGAGATATGATTGTAGATTTAGCAAGAGAAATGGGGCTTGAGCTTAGGGATATAATTATAGGAGAGCGTGCAGTCGGAAGGGAGGCTTTTGGTTATTATAATGCAGATACTAAAAAAGTTGGCATAAATGTAATGGATAATATAAGAACTTTAATCCACGAGATAATCGGGCATATGATTGACGATGCTATGGGAAATTTACATTATCCAGATAAATTTACGCCCACAGGCAAGAAAGTCCGTAAAAAATTAATTGATAAGGTATATGATACAGCAGGCTGGACGAAGAAAAAAATTAATGAAATAGAAAAAGTATTTAGAAGAGAATTATTAGATGTTTTAAAATATGTCCGCCCTGATTATAAGACGCAAATAGATGCAGAACTTTTCGCTAATTATAAAGTTTTATTAATTTTAGATTATGGTAAGGCAAAACAGGTAGCTCCTACCTTTACAGATGCCTATATTACGAAACTTAAACAATTTCCACAAATTTTTAATATTCTTAAAAAATTCTTTATAGATGATATTCGCCAAAATCCTTTATATACAGTTACCCTGCCCTCCAATCTTGCAGGAAAGATAGGAGAGAACTTTGCTAAAGTATGGAAGAATATGTTAGCTGATTTGGGAAGATTACCAAAAGAGGAATTAAAGGACATATGGATTGATATAGAAACTACCCCAGAAATAATAGCAAAAGGTTTTACTGCGAAAGTTCAATATCTATTTCAAGTTCCCCTATCTAAAGCGATGTGGAATAAGAAATTTGCCAATATATATAGGGCATTTCAGGATATAGGATATTATGATTATAATAGGATTAATTCCGAAATTAAAAAAGTATTGGATGAGAAATTCTTACTTACTCTCCCTGAGAAATCTAAAAAATTAGTTACGGAATTGATATATCAAGGTAATTTTCTTAAAACTTATCACAATATAAATGTAGATATTGATGCGGCGGATTTAAAGAATGGAGAAACATTTAGAAATTTAAAAGAGATTGGCGAACCTATATACGTAATTACTGATGTTTTACCTAATGGAAGTTTTAAGGCAATAAAAAAAGAGTTATTGGATACTTATGGGCCGATTGTGGCAAGTCAAAGTGAGGAGATATTTACAATAGATAATGGTGAGTTGACTACAAGATACTTTGCCACACCAGAGGAGATAAGGGCTTATAAGAAAATAATCAGGGCGATTAATCACGCCAGAAATTACCTTATAGAATTTTTCAAGGAAAAAAGGGGTTATTATACTGTTTTAGATGCGGCCTTAAAAAAACAATTAGAAGTAGAAATTGTAGATTTTATAGATAAGTTCGCAGGTTATTTTCCAATAGATAGATATGGAGATAAAGTGCTGTTTGGTTTAGCTCCTGATGGTGAAACAATGTGGTATGAGATGGATTATGATATAACGAAACTTGAGGAACACGCCAAGTTTTTACAAAAAATAGGCTATAAAGATATTCATATAACTGATGTTAAAGAACCTTCCCCTGAAATCTGGAATTACAGGACAAAGCTTTCTTGGTGGCAACTTGATAATCTGGTAGAGGCCGCTGGTCTGGATAGTTCAAATGAGACTGTGCAAAAACTTAAAAAATTCCTCGCACAGGGCACAACTCTTAAAAATTTACTTAAAAGGAGGTTTGAGCCTGGATATGCAAGGACATTTGATAATATCTTGAAATCCGTTGAAACATTTGGAAATAATATTGCAAGGAAATATACCAAAAATAAATCTGCCAGAATAGCGGAAGGTTTTTTAAAAAATATAAATCCTTATAAAGAAAAAATATTATATACCTATGCCTCAAAATATATAAAAAATTATCTTACCACAACTCCAACCGAATGGCGAAATCTTAACTTTTTCATATATAGTTATTACTTGGCTGGTAAACCACAATTTCCAATACTAAACTCCCTGCAATTTTGGATGACTACATACGCCAATGTGGCAAATTATGTAAAAGGATTTAAGACAGAAAAGATAGCGGGTGAAACCCATAGATTAGTTTTTGAATATCTTAAAAAAAGATTGAATATGCCTCATAATTTTCCAGAGGAGTTTAGTAAATTAGTAAATAGACTGATGGATGAGGGGGTAATTAACCCGCAATTAACAGAGGAGATATTAAGTTTAAAAACTCCCACGACAACTAAATTTAAAAAAATAGTTGGCTTTTATGGTTCGGCAAGTGAAAAATTCAATAGGATGCGTTCAGCGATAGCAGGTTATCTTACAGGAAAAGAATTAAAATTATATGGAGAAGCTTTATATAGATTTGCGAGAGAGATGGTAGAAAAATCTGATTTCCCCTTCAATAAAGGCGCATTACCATTGGTTATTACTGATGCGGGTGGATTAAGACCTCTTTTAAAAAGTATGTATATATTTCAGGGCTATCAATATCATTATCTCAATATGCTCCTTTATAATACCTTTAAGGGAAAGGCTGGGTCTAAGGCAAGAATGTGGGCAGTCTTACTTGCAGTAGCAGGTATAAATGGGATAATTGGTTTTTCCTTATATGATTGGATAATGAAAAAATTTGGCATTGATACTAATTTAGAGATTAGAAAGATGACAAAAAATCCTGTTATTGCAAATTTAGTTTTAAAAGGTCTGCCAACTTTAATAGGAATAGATTTATCAAGGTCTGCTGGTTTTGGAGAATTGATAAATCCTGTGGAGAATTTTGCTGAGCAGGTTTTTGGTGCCCCTTATTCTACTTTAAAAAGAATAGCAAAGGGATTTTTGATGATTACCAAAGAAAAAGAGCCTATGAGAGGGTTAGCAGTAATGATGCCCTCTGCCATAGGATATGGTATATCTGCTCTTACTGGAATGAGGGAAGGTTTAAGAACCTCTCGCTTGACACCGTTAGTTCAACTTACTGGTTATGAGGCATTTTTAAGAGGAATGGGCTTTATGCCAACAGGATTGTCAGAGGCATATGAGAGAAGGGGTGCGGAGAAATTTATCATTCAAAGACCAAAGGAAATTAAATCTTCATACTTAAAGCAACTTGCTATGGCAAAGATAAGAAAAGATGATGAGGCTTATAACAGAGTGCTTAATGAGGTAAAAAAATATAACCAAACTGCAAGACCTGACCAGAAAATTTCAATTACTTATAAAGAAATAACAGATAAAATAAAAGAATTATCTTTTGATACTTATGAGTTTATGAGAATAAAGAGAGTTCCTAAAAAAGCAAGGCAGGAGATAAGAAGAATAAGAGAGTTATATACAAAATAAATTTCATTTATGGCACGATTTAATAAAGATATTTTAATATCGCAAACTACTGTAGGTGGAACGATAAGTTGGGAAACTCCCAGATTATTTTCGGGAGTAATAAGACAGGTTCTTGTCAAGGCGAACACAAATTCTACTACATTTAATTTTGATATTACTGATGAAAATAATAATATAATTTATAGTCCCTCAGCGCTTGCTGTAGGAACATTAAGAGAAGAAATGGCAATTCCAGCAATAGGTATATTGACTTTACGAATATATAATGCTTCTGCTGATGAGTTATTTACTGGTCGTATAGCTTTTCAAGAAGAATAAAAATTTGAAGAAAAGATGATAAAAAAATTTTTAATTATTTCATTTATATTATTTTATTCAATAATTCATAATTTTAATATCTATGCCGAACAGGTGATAGATATAAAATATGCTATCACTCCTGTTATATATAATGTTACTTTAACTAATGCAAATACTGAATATTCTCAAGCTCTCCCAGCTAATACTACTAAAATTACTATTCAATGCAGAACTTATTATGATATAAAACTTGCTTTTACTTCAGGCGAGAGTGGAACAAAATATATCACCATAAAAGCAGGAGATACTTATTGGGAGGATAATATTAAAGGGACAGGAAGAACTTTATATATGCAATCTGCTCAGGCAGGTGTAATAACAGAAATAATAGTATGGACACAATAAAAAAACTAATATTATTTTTACTTTTACTTTTAATACCTACGCAATGTAGCACAAAATCGGATTTATGTTTTGGAGCAATGAAAGGAAAGGCGGATGCTCCTACTGATGCTGATTATCTGGTTGGCACATCTAATGGGATGTTGACTAATGAAATTGTAGTTGGAACATCTCCTGGCGGAGTTTTAGGTGGCACTTGGGCATCTCCTACCATAGATGCAGATGCTATTAATGATACTCATATAGATTGGGGAACTGGTGCTAATCAGGTTAATCCTGCTGACTTTGTTGACCAAGATATAGGCGATATTACCATAACGACTGGTTCTTGGGCAGTTGAGGATGATAGCCACGCACATACAACTGCTACTATATCGGGAATAGATATTTCAGCAGATACCAATTTAGCAGGCACAGCAAACGAAATTACCCTTACTGATGATACGCTTTCTTTACACTCTGCAATTACAAGAGATACCGAATGGGATACAGAAGGCGAAGTTCAAACTGTTTGGGGTTCGGTAAATATTCTATTAGAAACAGAAATAGATGCTTCAAGCGAACTTGCCTCAATTATGGATGATGAAACTGGCTCTGGGGCGTTAGTCTTTGGAACTTCACCTACCTTTACCACTCAAATTACCACTCCTCTAATTATTGGGACAAATATAAAACCATCAGCAG
>VGTM01000013.1 GCA_016874685.1 Methanobacteriota archaeon | reverse complement strand
ATCGCTGAGTAATTAAAATCAAAGCAAGAATAAATGCAAGAATAAATGCAAGAATAAATGCAAGAATAAATGCAAGAATAAATGCAAATAAAGTTTAGAATAAATAAAGGGAAATTATTAAGTTTTATTTTTTTATATTGTATTTTGTGCTAATCATAGCATCATCTTCGGGAAGATATACATGTAGAACCTTTAAAAATGCATTCTTCTGCCGAGAGATACAAGAAAAAATAAAGAAATCAAAAAAAAATGAACTTTTGAAGTTCTTCCCAGAATTGTAAAATTTGAAAATGTGTTGGATAAGATGTTCTAAAACCTAAAGAGAAAGGGAACGAGGATATATCCGCCTATTAAGAAGAAAAAAATAAATTATTAACTTTTTATTTTCAAACTGAAAATGAATATGACTAGATCATTAATACTTATTTATATTATTTATAACCAAATTCATGAGAAATCATTACTTACGATTTCTTGGATTTTTCGCATAAAGTTTTTTTTATCAAAAAGGATGATTTTGCTTAAATACTTCTTTCTTAGTTTATCAAGTAATTTATCGTTTTCATAGTAATTTTCGATAATTTTCACAGCTTCTTCAACATTATTAAACTTCAAGAAATTATCATTTATCAAAATATCAGCATTACCTGACTTATGCGCCAGAGGAATATTCCCACATGCAATACCTTCAATTAAACTTATTCCAAACTGTTCATAACGCATATTGTGCATGAAAAATTTAGTAGCATACATAATATTTCTCAATTCACCAGTCCCAATATTTACTTTTAGATGTACATTTTCAAGATTATGTTTGTTCTTATATTTCATCACTGACTTATAATACGAAGCCCATCTTGGGACGCTTCCACATATGTAAAAATGTATTTTAGGGAAATTTCGGGCTATTTCCAGTTGTTCCAGTTGTTTTTTCTCATCACTAAATCTACCTAAGGTTACAATTCCATCTCTATTAGAAAAAGATTTTCTGTTCCTTTTATCGTTAATGAGCTTTTCTACTTCCACAGGAGGATATAATACTGGAATATCTTTGTCAGTGGTGTCATGTAAAATCTTTTTTGTAAACTCACTATTACAATATAAATTAATATTTTTGTTTTTGAGATATTTTTGCTTCTGCAACCTGTCCAACAATATTGTTCGGGGCAACCAATAAATACTACCAATTGTTGATGAGTACTTTTTATTATATTCTTTTATCGCATATTCTGGAAAATGCACATAGTAAATGTATTGATCACTGTCTATATTGGCTATAATTCCACTGAAGTCTAATATTGTATCATATTTTCCCTTTAGTTTATAAATTTGGAGATTTTTCAAAAATCCTCTGTACATCCCCAAAAACCTTTTTGGACCTATAAGTGGACAAAAATTATATTTCAATCCACTATTATCACTATTAAAAGCATATACATCAGGGACTATACCAATTTCGTTCAGTGCTTCTATAGCAACTCTTGCTGTATATTCTGCACCCCCTTTTTTTGAAATATCATTTTGTATGATAGCGATTTTACTTCCCATTGTTAAATTGTCACTCCTTGAAATATTATGTTTAGGAAATTCTCATTAGGCCTTAAGACAATAAATATCTTTGTCCTTAATGCTAAATCATAATAT
This sequence comes from Methanobacteriota archaeon, assembly GCA_016874685.1. Classification (GTDB taxonomy): domain Archaea; phylum Methanobacteriota; class Methanobacteria; order Methanobacteriales; family Methanobacteriaceae; genus VGTM01. The sequence goes on along the minus strand of VGTM01000013.1, from coordinate 24,893 downwards.
GCTCCAACATAAAAAGTTATCTAAAAAGCCAAAATTATTCAAAACTTTCATAGGATTCAGTCAGATTGAGTTGAGAAGGACTATATAGAAAAAAAAGGAGAGTATACATATCAAAGAAAAGATCGGATAGAGAAGATAAAAAAGAGCAATCAGAATGGGGAGGAGTTTAACTACATAAGAAGGAATTTAAGAAGCAGCTTACTCTCATCCTAAAGACTTTAGCCATAAGGATCTTTGATACTTATTGTGGGAGGATTTGCAAATTTAGGAAAAAATCTCAAAGTAGTAATACAAGAGATAATAAGCTGAAATGGAAGTCTTTTTGCTTTTCAATCCCATAAATATATAATGAACTATAAAGCTAGACTATATCAATTTTTAGGAGGATAAGTGGTCTGAAACAATTATGAATCTTTAATAATTATTAAATTAGAATACTAACTTAGATAGATCATAATACTCATGATAGATAGGAGATGAAGCTGATGGATGACAGAGAATTCACACATATCTCAGATAAAGGAGTTAGGATGGTGGAGGTAGGGGAGAAACTTATAGTAAAAAGAACGGCCGTTGCGAAGGGAAAAATATGTTTAAGGAAAGAAACAATAGATCTAATTAAAGAAGCAAAAATAAAAAAGGGTAATGTAATTACCACGGCTCAGATAGCTGCGATAAATGCTGTAAAGTCAACACATCACTTGATTCCTCTATGTCATCCTCTTAAAATTACTGGTGTAGATGTTGATTTTAATTTTGAGAATGAGAACATAGAAGTGGAAGTGAGTGTAAGATCAACTGGGAAAACAGGGGTTGAGATGGAAGCACTTACTGGCGTGAGTGTTGCACTTTTAACTATATGGGATATGGTGAAAAGTGTTGAAAAGGATAAGGAAGGACAATATCCATCTACAAAAATTTATGATATAATGGTTGTAAAAAAAGAGAAAGAATAATCTTTATTATAAATTGAAGTCATCCCAAAACTCTCTAAAGCTCATCATCAACCTCTTTAAATTACATAAATTCAAATATTACCCCGCCAAATATACTTTTGGGATGACCTCATTATATAATTTTTATTAGATAGTCATTCTAAAAATATTTATTTTAAAATGGAATAAATGGTTTTATGGAAGCTATAGATCCAGATATCAGAGCAATAATACAAGACTGTTATCCGAACATAAAAGAGCTTAATCCAGCACAAAGAGCTGTGGTTAGTTCAGGATTTCTCAGAGATAACGCTAACTATATAATTGCCATACCCACTGCAAGCGGAAAAACCCTTCTTGGAGTTATTGCAGCTTTATCCGCCATATTAAATGGGGGGAAGGTTGTATATGCTGTTCCATTATTATCAATACAGAATGAAAAGATTTCAGAATTTAAAAAGTTTGAAGAACATGGTATAAAGGTTGGAAGACATCCAAGATCATCAGATTTTGCTGTGATGGTTTTTGAATCCTTTGATGCTCTGACACGTTTTTCATGGAACACCTTAAGGGAAGTGGATCTCCTGATTGTTGATGAATTTCACATGATTGGGGAGTATACGAGAGGTCCAACAATCGAATGTGCCATTACTCGATCAAAAATTGTAAACCCTGCGTTGCGGATCCTAGCACTTTCAGCCACATTAAAGAATATGCACGAGCTTTCAAGCTGGCTGGATGCAGAGGTTGTTGAGCATGATTACAGACCAGTTCCCCTATACAAGGATATACTTGTAACTGAAGAATTTGGATCAAGAAATAAAAACGATGTTGTTTTGAAAGTCCTAAAACATTCTATTGAGGAATCTTCCCAGATCCTGGTTTTTGTATCAACAAGAAGATTCACAGAAGCACTTGCTAACTACATATCTGATAAAATAAAAAGAAACATTCCTAAAGATAAAAATAAAGTTTTTAAAGCAGTATCTGAGAAGATCCTTGATGTACCCCAAAGAAGGGGTTCTCTACCAACATCTGTCTGTTTAAAACTAGCTGAATGTGTTGAGAAGGGCATTGCATTCCACCATGCAGGCCTTTTTGACAAACAAAGACAAATAATTGAAGAGGAATTCAGGGCAGGGAATCTGTTCATGATAACTGCCACACCCAGCCTAATGTATGGGGTGAATTTACCCTCTAAAAATGTTATAATAAGAGATTACACCCGCTGGACATCTCAGGGTCCCCAGAGCATCCCAGTGTTTGATTATGAGCAGATGTCTGGAAGAGCTGGACGTCCGCAATATGACGATGAAGGATATTCCTATCTAATTGCCAAAAACTTTGAGGAAGCTTCAGATCTCAGGGATTATTACATATATGGAGATATAGAGGCCACAAACTCAAAGCTTATAGAAAATAAAGACGCTGTTTACAGGCAGATAATAGCTCAGGTTGCATCTACGCTTGCAAAAACCCCCCAAGACTTGATGGAATTTTTCTCTGAGACATTCTATGGATTTCAGATGAGTAAAAATGATTTTTTCAGTGCACTTTCAGATACAACTGAATATGAAATAAACAATGCACTGGAGTTTCTAATTCAAAATGGGATTATACAGCTTACCCCTGAGGGATTTAAAACCACTGATTTTGGAACCCTAATTGCCAGGAGCAATTATACTGTGGAAAGCGCAGTCAGGCTTCGAGAATTTCTAAATAGAATCACAGAAATTGATATATATCAGCTTATCTATGAGATATCAAAGACCCCAGACATGCCACGTATTTCGTTTAAAGGACGCAGAAGCAAAGATCCAGTAAGAGATAAGTTAAATAGTCATGGAGTTTTTGTGGTGGATATGGGCAATGATGAAGCAACTGCAGCCTCTCTCATGGAATGGATAGGGGAGAGAACAGAGTATCAGATAGAGAATCTCTTCCATGTCTATGCAGCAGCAACCAGAAGGGCGGCATATGAGGCATCAAAGATGGTGAAATTCACAAAAGAGATATGTGAAGTTTCAAACATGTACTCATATTCAACTGACCTTGATATTCTTTCTGCACGTCTCTATTATGGGGTAAAGGAGGATATCATACCATTAGTTGTGAGTGTGAAAAGACTGGGAAGAAAAAGAGCTAGGACACTTACCAATGCATTTGGAAATGATTTAAGTTACGTATCGAGGGAAGATCTTATAAAAGTTGATGGAATTGGGCCCAAAATTGCAGATTCAATAAAAAAAAGATTCTAATAAAACGGAATAAAATTGAATTTTTTATGAAGTTCAATTTAATTTAAAGAGGAATATTTAATGACAAAGACCGTTGAAGATCTGGATTTTTCCGCTGATATCCGTAAGGAAGAACTTTTAGATGTCCTGAGGAAGGAAGCATCCAAGGTCCATATATCAGATATTATGGAGTCATCTGCATTCTTATTGGAAGATGCGAAATATATACAGGCGGAATACAGAGAACAATTCATCAGAGCATATGCAAAGGGATTTTTAGCAAGAATAAAGGATGTAAAAGACGATAAAAATGAATATAATGGATATGTAAGCGTTAATGAGCTTCGACAATCAATAAAACTTTTAAAAGATCAGAAAAAAGCAGTTATTAAAATAGGATCAGTAGAGGCACGCTTCTTTAAGATATACACCATAATATCGATTTATACTACATTTGTACTTGATGAACCTATACATCCACTTGGAACCCCATTTCCAGGGGGTTTTGAGGTTAAATATGAGAATGGTACATACTATTGTCCAGTAAAAGATAAACAAAAGGATAATCTCAATGCTGTGTGTGGATTCTGCATCGCAGAACAGGATGAAAGCATACTTTAAAAAGAATTCATTATTTAAGTACATTATTTAAATTAGTTTATTATCTGAGGTCAATCAATGGTATATAAAGTGGAAGAACTGGATTTCTCACGAGATATCAAAAAAGATGAGCTTTTATCTGTTTTAAAAAAAGAAGTTTCTGTAATTCATATTAGAGACATAATGATGGCCAGTTCATTTCTAAGAGAAGATGCCAAATACATGCAGCAACCTTACAGGGATGAATATATCAACAGATTCACCAAAGCATTTTTCACTCGAATAAAAGATGTAAAAGATGATCAAAGTAAATATGAAGGATATATAGATTCAGATAAGCTTCAAGACCTATTGGAAGTTTTAGAAAATCAGAAAAAAGAAGCAAAAAATGATGGAGAATTATGTTTTCTCAAAATTGCAAAGATTATAGCGATCTACACCACTTATATTTTAGAGGAGTCCATACATCCAGTGGGAACCAAGTTTCCCGGGGGATTTAAGCTTAGATATAAAGATGGGGAGTATCTCTGCCCTGTGAAAGAACGGCAGATGGATAATCCCAGTGCTTTGTGTAGGTTTTGTGTTTCAAAACAAGATAAAAATGTTTAGATTGATCATTATTCTTGTTTTTATTTTTGATGCATTTTATAGTCTTAATTTCATTTACCGCTACCAAATGACTCCTCTATTCCTTCTGCTACCTTCCAATGTCCTCCTTCCTTTTCATATCGTCTGATCAGGAGAACGCCTAAGAGTGCTCCTACAATACCTCCTGCAGTATCTGTAAAAAGGTCATTCATAGTATCATCAATGGCATTTTGCGTAGGAGAACCCTGCATTTGAGTATTTCCAGTGATTTCTCCTAAAGAACCTTTGGATAGATATTTATCATAGGTATATTCTCCCATTTCCAATATACCACCAAATCCAATAGTGACTATAACGATAATCACTGCCATTGCAGTTAACGAAGCTTTTAGTCTGCCATAAAAGTACATGGTATAAACGAACATCATTCCTATCAGGGCAATGTACAGTGGCAACATGAAATGCATGAAGTTGTCATAATGGGGAAGTTTAACATACAAACCAAGGGCATCACCACCTACAAGTTCAAACAATACCATGGCTAAAAGCAAAAGTTCAATCTCTACAGGGATGGCATGTATGCGATTGCGGGTAAAGAATGCTGGAGCATTAATCATGGCTAATGCAATTAAAATTAGTAACCCAAAAATTCGCTCAGCACCATTAGCACCACCAAACAACAAAATGTAAATAGCTGCTAATAACAGAAAAATACGCAATATTCTAAGAGAATTTCTTTGCAAAGGACTCATACGCTCCCTATCAGGCTTTAAAAAGCTCATTTTTTTACCTCCAATTATTAATGCCAATTATTAATGAATTATTTAAATAGTTCTTTTTTTATATGTATTGTCTGATATTGTTTTTTATTTTTTAAATCCTTCAAGTTCTGCTATTTCATCTATTAGATGTTTATCACCAGTTTTTTCAGACTTTCTGATTATCCATGCTCCGACAGCAGCTCCAAAGATGCCTCCAACTGTGTCTAGGTAGAGGTCATACATGGTATCCTGATAAGGAGGTGAAATCAAAGACCCTTGGGTTAAGCCGGTAGGTAAATAGCTCCCTATAAATTGATATAAAACCTGGTCGTAAAAGAATTCGACCATTTCCAATAAAGCCCCGAAACCCATGACGATGAAAACAATTAAAGCAAACATCACAGGCAGGCTTGCCTTCAAGTGGCCGTATGCATACGCAGTATAAATAAAAAGCATTCCAATAATACCTAAAATTGCTGAAACCATATAATGCATGAACTTGTCATAGAAGGGTACTCTTGAATAAAAACTATGAGCGTCAGCCACTATAAATTCAAAAAATACAACTATTAACAGTAAAATTTCAATCTCGACTGGTATCATGCATATTCGATGCTGAGTGAAGTAGCAGGGCAGGGTCACGATGGCTAATGCAAGCAAAGCCAATAGTCCAAAAAATTTCTCCCCGAAAAGAACCTGCTCAACTCCGGCAATTAGGATAGCTATTCGCATTACCCATAATAACCTTCTTTTCCAGGTTTCTACATTATCAATTGTACGGGGCATTGGACAACTCTTATTCATCTTCACCACTTAAAAAGCAGATCTAGTATCCTCAAATATGTCTTTTATCTATATAATGGATTTCTTATTTTTTGTTATAATTATTTATGCTTATGTATCCATAATATCAAAAATTAGTTTTAAATGATTTATAGAATTATAAAATTAGATAGCGTATTTCAATTTATTTCTAGAGAATTTCGATTAACTTGTTGGTCTTTTGATCATTAAATTTTGCTGTGGTTGAATTCTTTGTTTAATTTGTTTAAATCATTATATGGAAACATTTATATGTGTATTTGTTTATAGAAGTATTATGAAGTCGTTTAACCAATATTTTCTGGATAAGGAGTATGAAAGAGTGGAGAAGTTAGGTGATAAGTTGGCAGAGGTAGATCCTCTTATCGATTGGGAGGCGTTCCGCCATATAATTCATGATATGTATGATAATCGCAGTGGACGTGGTGGCAGGCCCAATATTGATGAGATCGTTATGATGAAGATGCTGGTTTTGCAACAGTGGCATGGATTGTCGGATCCGGAATTGGAGAGACAAGCTACTGACCGAATTTCCTTTAGAAAGTTTTTAGGGTTCCCAAAAACTATACCAGACCGTTCCACGGTCTGGTCATTCAGAGAACGATTAACAGAAACTGGTAAAGACAAGGAAATATGGGATGAACTGCAAAGACAGTTGAATGCTAAAGGTTTAAAGGTTAAGAAAGGTGTTATGCAGGACGCCACCTTCATAACCACAGATCCAGGTCACAAAAAGGCGGATGAGCCCCGTGGGCCGGAAGCCAAGACACGCAGAAGCAAAGACGGGAAATGGGCTAAAAAAGGCGTAAAATCATATTATGGCTACAAATTACATACCAAAACCGACATGGACTATGGTTTGATACGTCGACTGGAAACCACACCTGCTAATGTGCACGACGGCCAAATAGACTTGAGTGAAGAAGGTGAAGTTGCTTACCGAGACCGAGGATATGCCTTCGCACCGTGTGCAGGCTACAACGCATCCATGAAACGCGCAGTACGCGGCCATCCCCTAAACATCCGAGAAAAAATGCGCAATCACCGAATTGCACGCAAAAGATCCGCCTGGGAACGCCCTTACGCAGTAATCAAAAACATATTCAACGCCGGACACACACTCCTCACCACCACCATCCGACAACACACCAAAAACATATTTTCCTGCTTCAACTACAACCTACATCAACTCGCCACCCTCCAAAAAAACACATCCTAGCGAATGCTATCAAAAAAATACGATAAAATAACCAAAAAACATGCAAATAACATGAAATCATGCTTAAAAAAAGAAAAAAACATCAAAAATAAAACTCAGACAAGACCTGTTTCAAAAACTTAAAAAAATCAACTCAAAAATGAGGTAAATAGAAATTCTCTCTAATAAAAAATCGTATTTCACTGAAATAGTTTCAATAGAATAAAATAAAAAATAGATCATGATAGATATTAATCGATTTTTAGAATCATACTTTTTCTTTAATTAAAACTCCGATAGCACCGCCAATACCTGCTAAAACTCCCCAGATAATTATTGTCATTACAATGGCTGTAATTCCAGCATTTCCTAGGATCAGTGAACCTGTCGCCCCTCCAGATGCGGTAGCTCCCAGTAAAATCAGTATTCCGAATATTATTCCGGCAATTAGTCCTACTATGGCTCCGTTTACTACACCACCAACGATCTCTCCGTCGATCATGTAGCCAACTACAATACCAGCTAAAATTAATGCTATGTATCCTCCGATGGTACCTGCGAATATTCCGAAGATTATGGCTAATATCAATGCTAAAACAAATCCGATTATGACTGTTTTCCAGTCAATATCCATATTTTCCACCTCCCTCATTTATGTTATAACTTTTATATTATATCTTTTTTTTGATTAAAAATTAGAATAATAATATCAGATACTAACAATTATTTGATTATAATTCTCTAAACATAATTAAAGTAAATAAGCGAATATTTGAGGTACTTGAGATTATGAACTTCGAATTTTAATAATTTTAAACCCATTTTAACCATTTTAATTAATCCTAATTAATTTTTAATTTTATATAATAAATTGATTTAAATTCTATTATCATAATAATTAACTTAAGATTCTTATTTTGAAATATCGCTTCATATTTTGTCTTTAATCGTAAAATTAAAATAATATAAAAAAAATTAAATATAGTAAGTGATGATTCTATGGAATCTAAGATTTCAAAAAAATTTTATTTAAAACAGTTATTTCGATTTTTTTTAGGCAATCAGTGCTTCTAAATTTCATTGATTAACACTTTTCCGATTTTCCAGATATTTAAATGGATATTTAAAAAGGTAGGTGAATAAGTTGAAAATTGTGGTTTCGACACTTATAATATTGTTAATTGTTTTTGGAGTAATTGCTGTAGCATTTGCTAACTTTGATCCAGGGCGTACACATTGGGAACCGCCCGAAACTAATAATACCACACCCAGTGTTGATCCGCCCGGTGATGAAGGTGGCGATACAGTGGTAAGTGGGGGTTCTCAGGACTTGGTGGTGGTTGAGAGAACGGGAGATGGTGGAGATCAGCAAGACGGGCAGCAGGATGGTCAACAAAATGGACAGCAAGACGGACAGCAGGATGGAGATCAGCAAGACGGGCAGCAGGATGGTCAACAAGATGGACAGCAGGATGGAGGTCAGGGACCTGTTGACATTGGTGAGGCAGTTCGTGAGGAAGCCTTCAACCATTTATTTGGAGAAGCAGAACTAGTTCGTGAGGAAGCCTTCAATTATTTGTATGGAGAAGCACAAATTATTCCATGTACTCTGAGTCAGGAAACACCGTCTGGTTCTATTCCCCATCAATTTGATGCAAGGTTTACCAATGGCACCACCCGAACATATCTAGCATATTGCATGGAACCTTATCAGAGAGCCGTACCAGGAACAAACTTAAATAATGGAGGATTAGCTCCGGCTGTTATAGTTCAAACTGTGCAGGGCAGTGATCCATCAAATAGTGCTAGTGCTTATCATGCCCAATTGAAAATTTGGGTGCTGGTTACTGGGGGTAATGTGGACATCAACAGGGGCGAAGTGGCATCCATGATGGCTCTTAATGGAATAACACCTGGTCAATTAACCTCAGATTTGGCTAATGTGGAAGATGAGGTAATGAACGATTATGGTGTTAGTGAAGACCAGATCTATGGTTTAACAGAATTTAGAGTTGTGGATATTTTTGGTAATAATCTCATGGAAAACTTCCTGACTATGTTAAGACACTTATTTGGTATTTATCAGCAAGCACCAATTCCATCTGCAGAAGAAACACAACAAAACGCTACCGGAGATAGTTCCCAAGGCACGCAACAGGGACAAGAAAATCAGACTAATCAGACAGATCAAGATCAAACTGATCAAAATGATACTCCAACTGATAACACGACAAAACCACCATATAACAGAATTAGATCTTAAAGATAATATTGAAAAATTGATGTGGAAAATGTATAAAGAGGTTTTTGTCCATGTATTGTGTAAAATGTGGGGCAGTAAATGAAGATGATGCAAATTTTTGCTATAAATGCGGGAAAGATTTGAGCAAATATAGGACTGTATCTGAAAAACCAATAGAAGATTTAAAAGCATCTGATGATAGTTTAATTATAAAAGAAGACTACAAAAGTTCTGAAAAGATAGAAGAAGATCTGAAAGAAAAAGAAGATCCTATAAACACTGAATATAACGAGTTGATTTCAGAAAACGAATTTTTGGAACGTAAAGTTGCTATTTTGGAAGACCAGATATCCAAACTTCAAGACGAAAATAATCGACTTAAACGGAAAATAGGGAAACGTAGGAAACCTAAAAGATCCAGAGGCGATGAAGAAATAAAAATTGAGAGAAAAAAACCTGGGGGTGCATGGGAAAAGTTCAAGAAATGGTATAATGAGTAATCCATATTTATTTAAAATGTAGGGGGTAAACGAAAAATGAAAAATAAAGACAAATTGAATCTGGGCTTGATTGCCTTGGTTTTAATAATAGTGGCATTTGGAGTTGGATTTTTCGCTAATACTGGACCTCAAAATATGGACTTGTTAGCGAATAACAGTATTGATCCAAGTCAAGGCCAATCACAAGGTGGAGGTTCACCAGGTGGTGGAGGTTCACCAGATGGTGGAAACAGAGTGAGGGAGGATTGTCCCAATTGTGTAAATGGTGAAATAACTGTTAATAGGGTTGTAGGATGCACTACATGTGGCGGTCGTGGCAGATTAGACCCTAATAATGACGGTGTTTTTGATGTGGATTGTCCTGATTGTGATGGAGGTCGCGTAACCACAACTCGTACAGAACCCTGCACTGATTGTGGTGGAGATGGATATCTTGACCAGGGAGATCCTGGATATTGCGAACTTTGATAAAAAAAAATTGAAATTGGGGTTTTTAAGAAATGGATAATAAAGATAAATTTAATCTGAGCTTAATTGCTTTGGTTTTAATAATATTGGCTTTCTTTGTTGGATATTACGCCAATCCACTTGTATCCGGGAATATAACCAAATTAGGATGGGATAACAGCACCATACAGTCTGATGGAAACACAGAATTACAAAGCACAGGTGATGGTGGATCGCCAGGTGGTGGAGACCAACCACCAGATGACAACCCAGAACGAATCGATTGTCCACGTTGTGAAGGTGGAACATATGAAAGAGTGGTACTTACTCGATGCACTGTCTGCGATGGTCGCGGTTGGAACTTTGATCCGTTAAATACATGTATGGCATGTAATGGTCAACGCCAGATAGTACAGAGTGAAACAGTTGTTTGTGGACTTTGCGGTGCAGATGGCTATTTAGACCCTGGAGATCCTGGATATTCAGGATAATATATGGATAACGGATAAATATTCACCTTAACCGTCAAAAATATTTAGAATGTGTTAGAAAAAAATCTCATTAAATAAGGCTTTAGAATCATAGGAGAATTTGAAAATATGAGAAATAAAGACAAATTTAATCTAGGTCTAGTTGTACTGGTTTTAATAGTACTGGCACTTGGTTTCGGATTCTACGCCAATCCACTTGGATCCGGGAATATAAATTTTGGATGGGATAACAGCACCATACAGTCTGATGGAAACACAGAATTACAAAGCACAGGTGATGGTGGTTCGCAAGGTAGAAGTGATTCGCAGAATGGTGGAGACCAACCACCAGATGACAGCCCAGAAACTTATGACTGCCCAGATTGCGTGAATGGTTATCGACTCTATGCTTTTACTTCACAGTGCCCTGTTTGTCATGGAGACGGTTGGATAGGTCAACGATATATTGGAGAGCGTTGTAAAGTTTGTGATGGTGATGGTAGAATTGATCCTGGTGACCCCCTACCGGAGCTACCGGAAAGAGAGCCTGATTGCCCTAACTGTGGCAGAGATGGTGTTTTAAACCCTGGTGATCCTGGATATCCAGACTAGATAGTTTCAATGGCATAAATAAACCGTAATTTACTCAAATAGAGATAAAGATTCTATTCAATGTTTTAGGTGAAATATTTCATTAAATTTAAAAGATAAAAAAGATAAATCTATGTGGGGTGTTTGGAATTTGAGAAATAAAGACAAATTTAATCTGGGCTTAATTGCCCTGGTTTTAATAGTATTGGCACTTGGTTTTGGATTCTACGCCAATCCACTTGGATCCCAGAATATAACCAATTTTGGATGGGATAACAGCTCTGGACGGTCTGATGGAAACACAGAACCCCAGGGTGATGGTGGTTCGCAAGGTGCAGGTGATTCTCAAGGTGGTGGTGATTCGCAGAACGGTGGAGACCAACCACCAGATGACAACCAAGAACGACTCGATTGCCCAAATTGTGAAAATGGAATATGGTATCCGGGATATCAATGCTCTAATTGCCATGGTCGCGGTTGGATCATAACTCCGCAACATCCATGTAAAATTTGTGGTGGTGATGGTTGGATTGAATTCCCCGATAGCTGCTATAATTGCGGTGGAGATGGCTATTTAGACCCTGGAGATCTTGGATATCCAGGTTAGATCATTGCAATGGTTTTGAATAATTTTTATTTACTCAAATAGAGCATTAAAGCTTTTATCTAATGTTTTGGGTGAAATATTTCAATTAAATTTAAAAAATAAATCTATATGGGGGTGTTGTAAATTGAAAAATAAAGACAAGTTGAATTTAGGCTTGATTGCCTTGGTTTTAATACTACTGGCTTTTGGTGTTGGATATTTCGCCAATACAGGTTCCCAAAACATGGACTTGTTAGCGAATAACACTATTGATCCAAGTCAAGGCCAATCACAAGGTGGAGGTTCACCAGGTGGTGATAACACAGTGAGGCAGGATTGTCCCAATTGTGAAAATGGTGTTATAACTGTTGATGGACATGATGAATGCGATACATGCCGTGGTCTTGGCGAATTAGACACGAATGATGACGGCCGCGTTGATACAGATTGTCCAGATTGTGATGGAGGTCACGTACCCTTAACAGAACCTTGCCCTGATTGTGGTGGAGATGGCTATTTAGACCCTGGCGATCCTGGATATCCAGGTTAGATCATTGCAATGATTTTGAATAATTTTTATTTACTCAAATAGAGCATTAAAGCTTTTATCTAATGTTTTGGGTGAAATATTTCAATTAAATTTAAAAGATAAATTTATATGGGGGTTTGAAAATTGAGGAATAAAGACAAGTTAAATTTGGGCTTGATTGCCTTGGTTTTAATATTGGTAGCTTTTGGTGTTGGATATTTCGCCAATTCAGGCCCGCAAAACTTGGATATGTTAGGATGGAACAATAGTACTGATTCGGGAGAATCTCAGTATGGTGGTTCGCCGGGTGGTGGAGATCAGCCGCCTAATGACGATCCAGAGCCACAAACCTGCACGGCTTGTAATGGACATGGTCAAGTAGCAGGTTGGGTTGAATGTACAACTTGTAGTGGAAGAGGGACAATTTTGCAGGGTGATGCTTGGGTAGACTGTCCTATGTGCGAAGGTGGTCAAGTTTGGGGGGTTATTGATTGTTCCCAGTGTCTAGGAGATGGGACTTTAGACACAGGTGATCCTGGATATGGTGGATAATTAGATAGAAATCTTTTCCCTGAATAAATTCCAAAAGCTTTAAAAAGTTTTAACATCAAAAAAGAGGGGTTTATTAATGAAAAATAAACATATAGTTTGGCTGGGAATAATAGCAGTGGTAATAGTCGTAGTTGTGGGTATTGGATTTTCATGGTTTTTCTCTGGGAAAACATCTAATTATCCTGGATCATCAGGGCCTTATAAACCTACAGAACTTATTCAACCTACTGATCTTGAATATGTGGGTGCTTTCAGGCTTCCAAATGACACAGGAGAAATGGGCTGGCAATATTCTGGAGCTGAACAGGGTGCAATGACTTATTATCCTAATGGAGATCCCAGTGGATCTTCAGATGGATATCCGGGTTCTATTTATGGAACAGGTAATGATCAGGGTAAATATATAACTGAGATCAGCATTCCTGTTCCTGTTAATTCCCAGAATAAAAACTTGAATGAACTGAATACTGCTTCTACCTTACAGCCTTTCCAAAATATTTTAGGAGATCAGATTGCTGGTTTTCAATTGCCTAAAGTGGCTTTGGAGTATCTGCCTAAACAAGGCGATCAAACCTCAGATAAGTTATATTATTGTGTTGGGCAGCATCTTCAGGATGAAGAGCGGAATCCTAGTCATGGTTGGATGGAGTTGGATCTTTCAAACCCCCAGAGGGCTGGTCTATGGAAAATTGATAATCAGCTAAATTATGTCACCACTTACTATATTTTTGCCATAAATAAAAAATGGGCAGATGCTTACACTCCTGGCATGTACCTTGCAACAGGCAGGTTAAGGCAAGGTGGTCAGGGTAGTCAAGGACCATGCATATTTGCTTATGGACCCTGGAATGAGGGTAATCCACCTGCACCTGGAACTGAGCTACGTTCAATTCCTTTACTCTTGTATAGCTCTGTAACTGATCCAGAAAACCATACTATGAAAGATTACAGCAATTCAGATGAGTGGAATGGTGGAGCTTGGCTAACATCAGGTGATAAATCTGCTGTAATATTCGTTGGTACAAAGGGAGTAGGTAACTGTTGGTATGGTTATTCTGACGGTACTGTCTGGCCTGATAATCCACCATATCCTCCTGAACCTGTAATATCCCCCACTTTTTACGGAGAAGAGTTGAGAGGTTTTTGGAGTGATAGTTCTGAAGCAGAGATTTTATTCTATGATCCTGCAGATCTAGCTGCTGTTGCTCAGGGAAAAATGAAGCCATACGAACCCCAACCATATGCAAAATTGAATATTGACAAATATTTATATAACATTAAATCACCCAAACAATTAGATCGTATAGGTGCGGTAGCATATGACGGCGAAAGAGGTTATTTATACGTTCTAGAGCCATTAGTCGATAATAATCAGCCCATTATACATGCATGGAGGATAAAAAAATAGCCATCAAATAGAATATAAAATAAATTAAAAAATAATGCAGTATTAAAATAATAAAAATAATAAAAGATAATTTTATAAAATACAGATTGGGGCTTATAAATGAAAAATAAACATTTGCTATGGATAGTATTAGCTGCTTCTTTAGTGGTAATTTTCGGAATATTTGCTGTATATTATACAAATCTAAACGTTCCGGTGGGAGATAGTGGAAATCAAATTGGAACTGATAAGATAACAAGTAGTACACCCCCACCATCCAATCCTGTGAAACTTATTTTCATACACCATTCCTGTGGTGAAAACTGGCTGGCAGATGAGAATGGTGGATTGGGAATTGCACTTCGTGATAACAACTATTTTGTAAGCGATACTAACTATGGATGGGGCCCGGATAGTATTGGTGATAGAACCGATATAGGGAACTGGTGGACATGGTTCAGGGGCCCTAACAGCTCTAATTATCTGCAGGCTCTTTATGCTGAATCAGGACAAAATTCTGCATATTCACGTCTCTCTACAGATCCTGGCGGTGAGAATGAGATTATAATGTTTAAGTCATGCTTCCCTAACTCTGCACTTCAGGGCAATCCTAATGATCCAGTACCTGCAATTGATCAAAACCCTCTGAGGGATGTTGACAGTGGTTCAGAGTTCCATACAGTGGCCAATGCCAAAGGAATATATATTGATCTTTTAGAATATTTCAAAACCAGACCAGATAAACTCTTCATAGTTGTGACTGCCCCACCGGTTAGCGATCCGACCTATGCAGCAAATGCCCGGGCATTCAACCAGTGGTTAGTGAATGACTGGTTAAAGGATTATCCATACAAAAATGTGGCTGTATTTGATTTCTACAATGTTTTGGCCAACAATAACAACGTACTGGCATATCCTTCAGAAGATGACCACCCAAACCGTGAGGGCAACCAAAAAGCCACAAGAGAGTTCATTGAATTTATCAATAAGGCATACAATGACTGGAAGAGTTCAACATCCAGTTAACTAAAATAGCCTGAAATTGTGAAATCAGAATAAAGATTACCCTTTTTTTAGAATCAAAAAAATATTAAAAAATATTACTTATTCAGAAATAATCATGGTTTTGATATGAAAAATAAAGAAATTCATGTTTAGATGATAGCAGCAGTACTTCTATTGGCAGTTGGTATTGGAATTTGTGCCTTGAGGACCTCCAGGATTATTAGAATGTAAAAAAAAATATTCAAATATTTTATAGTTATATTTAAATATCAGATCATAAACATTAATTATATTATAATTAAAAAAAGTAAGAAAAATAAAACAATTTATTATTGAGGATCTTTAATGAAAAAACCTGTTATAATATTTCTTTTTCTAATGATGATTTCCTTGATGCAGGCTGCCCCAGCCCAAGCATGGTCTGCCAATACTCATCATGCTATAGCAGATGAAATCTATTATTCCATGCCATCTGATGTTCAGGAAAAATTAAGCCTAGAGGCTATGAGAGATGGCAGCGATGACCCAGATCTGAAATTTATGGATTTTGAATTTCATCATTACCCTGCAAGTTCTGTTAAAGCACATTACTGGCTTGATAAAGGAAAGAATTGTTATAAAGAGGGTAACTATCGTGAAGCAAGTTATTGTTTTGGTGTAGCATCCCACTATATTTCCGATGGATTATGCGCACCTCACTGTAGTAAAAGTTCAAGAATTTATCATTCCATATACGAGGTAAGGGCCATTTTTCTTAATCCTCATATTACGGATTTAAGTGGGGATTTAGATTCAGTTATGTTCACGGGTAATAAGGAGGCCAAAAGTAGTTGGGATAGCTGGATGGAAAATAGTGATGACTCTTATATTCAAAACGATCTAAATCGAGCTGCAAGTGCATCCTATATCGCGATAAAAGATTCTACAGCTTAAATTTTTATTTATAAAACTGAAATTTATTTTTTAAATTTTAATTTTAGGTATCTATTTTTTTATAAAAAGTTTGGTTCTGGTATGCTTTAAAAGATGTCCTTTAGAATAGTTAAATAATTAATTTTAAAAGTATATTGAAGATTTTTTAGTTATTTAAAATCTTTTTATATCTGATTCAAATAAATTGCAATAATTTTTATAGAATATTGTATACTAGTTTAGATAGGGGATTTTTATGGATGAAAACTCTAATCGTGGCTGATTAACCCTGATTATAATGTCTTTGGCTGCTTTTATAATTTCTTTTGACACCACTTTCATGAACGTGGCCATCATCACCTTGGTGCAGGATTGAACACCACCGTAGGGGCTGTGCAAGCCATTATAACCATTTACGCCCTGACTATGGCTTGTATCATGCTTTTAGGAGCTAAAATTCAGGATATAATTGGTTGAAGAAAAACATTCATCCTAGGATCAGCGCTGTATGGTGTGGGGGCGCTCTTAGCGACATTTAGTATTAAAGATTTAATGTTACTGGTTGGATGGTCATTTATGGAGGGGGTAGGGGCTGCATTGATGATGCCTGCCACTGCATCCATTATAACTGGTACCTATGAAGGAGAGAAACGTACTTTTGCTTTCGGTCTATGGACGGGGGTTATTGCTGTGGCTGCTGCTGTCGGGCCTATTTTGGGCGGATTCCTGACAACTTTTCTCAGCTGGAGATACGGCTTCGCCATGGAAGTTTTCATAGTCCTGGCCATGATCATATCTACACCTAAAATAATGGAATTCCCACCCACCATATCCTGGAGCGATCTGGATATCTGGGGATCAATCCTGTCTGCTGCAGGGATATTTATAGTGGTTCTGGGTATACTCCAACTCAACAACCTGAAAAACTGGTATCTGGTCCCTTATATTCTCGTAATTGGAATTATTCTACTTTTAGCATTTTATTTCTGGCAGAATAGGAAAATAGAACAAAATAAGAGCCCTTTATTGGATATAAATCTTTTAAAAATACGGGTTTTTCCTGCAGGCAGTCTTATCCGACTTATAGGTAACATGGGGGTTGCTGGCATAATATTCATCGTACATGTATTTCTGGAATCAGTGGTGGGTGGTTTAAGGTTAAAAGTTCGGTTAAAAAAAGAATGTATAATAAGAAAAATCTTGAAATCATCCAGATTCATCAAAAATTACATGTTAAGAAATATTGTCCATACCATAATCCAAACAAAGAAGAATGGAACTATACCACTCCACAGCCATCCCTTTATTCCACCAACTTCTTCCTTACCAAAAATTCTTTCAGAAATCTGACCCGTTATATAAAGTATAATTAAGGCTGCCAAAACTGCTAAAGCATCATTTTTACCTATCCCTGATAAAGATCCAGTTGAAAGTATAAATGATATATAAGCTGCTGCTATTCCGGCAATTAGATGTAAACTGGTTACTTTAGCTTCTATTTCCATATTTTTTTACCTCCAATTCATGTTTATTTTATTAGTTTAATATAATATACATAAAGGTGTTCCAATGAAAGCTATGTCCAATGTGGATGTTTTTGCAATTTGTCATGAGTTAGGAAAATATCTGAAAAATGCCAGGGTTGATAAAGCCTATCAACCTGCCAAAGACACAGTACTGATAAGGTTCCATGTTCCAGGAAAAGGGAGAGTCGATGTTATCTTTCAGGCAGGAAAAAGGATCCATTTAACTCAATATCCTCCCGAAAATCCTAAGATACCTCCATCGTTTCCAATGCTTCTTCGCAAATATCTAAAAGGAGGCATTGTTCTGGAGATCCGACAATACAATTTTGACAGGATCATTGAACTGCATATCTTACAGGTCTCTAAGGAACATAAATACATTTTGATTATAGAACTTTTTGCTAAAGGTAATATAATACTTTTGGATGAGGCGGGAAAAATAATCCTACCACTTAAACGTAAACTCTGGAGTGATCGGAAAATATCATCTAAAGAAGAATACAAATACCCTCTAAAAAGAGGAATAAATCCTCTAGAAGTTTTTGAGGATGAACTTTCCCTTATATTTGCCAAATCCGGTGCAGAGATTATAAAAACCCTGGCAAGAAGTGGATTAGGAGGAACATATGCAGAAGAGATTATATTGAGAGCGGATATCCAAAAGGATAAACCTTCAAACGAAATTTCGCAAGAAGAACTAAATTCGATTTACCATGAAATATATGAATTGTTTAATCCTCTTAAAACATTCCAATTTACGCCACAAATTGTTTCAAATGGAATAGATGATGTTTTACCACTTGAACTTAAAATCTATGAAAAATATAAAAAAAAGACGTTTAAAAGTTATAATGAAGCAGCAGATGAATTTTATAGTAGCAAGGTAGGTTCCGATATCAAAAAAGTTGAAGATGATTTATGGGAAGCTGAGATTAAAAAATTCGAAAAAAGACTCAGAATACAGGAAGAAACTCTCATAAAATTTAAAAATACCGTCAAAAATTCTAAAAAGAAGGGAGATTTGCTGTATTCAAACTATCATAAAATTCAAAACTTGCTCGATACCATAAAAGATGCAAGAAATAAATACTCATGGAATGAAATAAATTCAAAACTTAAAACTGCTAAAAAGGAAGGAATTTCAGGTGCTGAAATAGTAGAATCTGTTGATAATAGAGGAAATACGCTTTTAAAAATTGAAAAGGAAGTTATACAAATTGATGCCTCATCGAATATCCCTGAAAATGCTGAAGTTTATTATAACAAAGCCAAAAAATCTAAAAAGAAAATTAAAGGTGTTAAAATCGCGATAGAGAAAACAAAAAGTGAACTGGAAAAAATTAAAGAAAAAAAGGAAGTAGCAATGGAGCTAGTAAAAATACCTCAAAGGAGGGTAAAAAAAGAGCTTAAATGGTTTGAAAAGCTTAGATGGTTTTTATCTTCTGATGGATTTTTAGTAATAGGTGGAAGAGATGCTACCACCAATGAAATTATCGTGAAAAAGTATATGGAAAATAATGACATTTATCTTCACTCTGATATCCATGGAGCACCTTCCGTGGTGATAAAAAATCAAGGTAGAAGTATTCCTGAAATTACCATAAACGAAGCAGCATCATTTGCAGCATCATTCTCAAGTGCATGGGTTAAGGGTTTTGGATCCCAGGATGTGTACTGGGTTTTTCCTCATCAGGTCTCAAAAACCCCAGAATCTGGGGAATTTGTTGCAAAAGGAGCTTTCATAATTAGGGGTGGGAGAAATTACATAAGAGGCGCACCTATTATAATTGCCGTGGGCATGGTTGATTATGAAGGAGAAAGAATAATGGCAGGGCCACTAGAAGCTCTTAAAAAACACTCAAAAGACTATGTACTGATCAAACCAGGTTATACCAAAAAAGAAACCATAGCTAAAGAAATACTAAGAAAAATTGACAAAGAGGGTATTTTAACCCTTGAGGATGTAATAAGAGTTTTACCATCAGGGAAATGCGATTTAGTCAAATTGTGAATTTATTTCAATAAATATCTCTAAAAAAAACTTGTAAATAAATGATTCATAAATTATATATCTTTTTTTATAAATATAAGGATTAAAAATTAAATATTATTCCATTTGTCCTTATTTCGGGTCATGTTTCAGTTTCTTTTTCAATAAAAAGTTTATATCAATTAAATATTTCCCTTCACCATCAGAAACTATTACAGAGTCTTTCTCAAGGAGTGGAGTTAGATTAACCTCATATATTCCAGGTCTTCTTACCATAATAGTCTCAATAGACTCTCCTTTAATCTCTTCCATCTTTCTTTCACTTTTTTTATGAAATTCAAAAAACTTGCTTCCACACTCTGGGCATCCCTTTAGAATATCTTCCGAACTTCCCTTAAACTCAGCACCACATTTAATGCATCGATGCACCAGAATCACCGATATCAGCTATCATGGATAAAAAGTTTGATTTCTTCTTAACAGTCTTCATAAGATTTGCAGGACCTATAATGGTCAAACCCACGGTTTTTTTCTTTGATAATCCGAAAAATATTTTTTCGTCTTTTTCAAGAGTATATATATCGATTCCCACAAAGTTTTCAATATCTATCTCTCTCATTGTAGCTTCGATGAGTTCAGCTTCTTCAGAAGGACTTAATCCACCTTCTATAACCAAAACATCTCCTTTTTTTACTTTATTAACGATCATAGAGACTTTTTCCATGCTCGTCCGTGATACCAGAGCATCCGAAGATAGAAAATCCATTTTTAACTCATTCATTTTCATCCCCTATTCCAATTATTTAAACTTTTTGACCATTGATACATAAAGCTCTCCTGTGTTCTCACCATGCAATGCAGAAAGGGGTACCACTACATGTTGGGGAAATACTGAGATTATCCTTTCTGGAGAAGCTTCAGGAAGATCTATTTTATTTGCAACTATGACAAACGGAATTTTCCTTGCTTCTAAATTGCCAATTATGGTTATATTTGCTTGGGTAAGTGGATCCATTGTGGCGTCCATAATCAAAAGAACACCAGTTACATCATCTAACCATTTTATAGCTTCTATTATGCCTTTTGTTGCTTCCTTTGCCCTTTCTTTTGCCTCTGCTTCAGATAGGCCATGTTCAAGGAAATTTTTGTAATCAACCTTAGTTGCTATTCCAGGTGTATCAATTATATCAAAGTCAAGTTCAACACCATCATGAACTATGCTTACACGTTCCTGTCTATAAACATTCCGTGTCTCGTGTGGGATATCAGAAACTATTCCAATAGGTTTTCCTATCCAATCAGTTGCCATCGTATTTGCCAATGTAGTTTTTCCAGAGTTTGGATGGCCGTAAAGTCCTATTTTCAATTTTTTATCTCTTCTCAATAATTTATTTAAAAATCTTCTAAAAAAGTTACGCATCTTTATCACTTTTTGTAATTTCAGGTTCATTCACGGTACAGTTGACCAGGTTCAAGTATAACAACCCTAATTTTCGAATCAGCTGCTTCAACTCGCTCTGCAAATTCTGTTGGTTCTTGTTGAATCACTGGAAAAGTATTGTAGTGCATTGGAATCACAATTTCAGGATTAATCCATTGGGCTGCGATTGCTGCATCCTTAGGGCCCATTGTGTATCTATCACCGATTGGTATCAATGCAATATCTGGTTGATATATTTCGCCTATTACTTCACGCATATCAACAAATATTCCAGTATCTCCTGAATGATATATCTTTCTTCCATTTTCAAGTTTGATTATGTATCCTGATGCACTTCCTCCTGCCCCGATTTCATCTATGAAATCCATGTCTGAGGAATGTTTTGCGTCTACCATATTTATTTCAATATCATATAGTTTTATGGATCCTCCGATATTTATTCCCTGAGAATCGAAACCTTGTCTCGCAAGATATACTGAATGTTCATGATTTCCAACTATAATGGCTCCTGTTCTATTTGCTATTTCCATGGTATCTCCAAAATGATCAGCATGTCCATGTGTCACACATATAATATCTGCATCAAGTTCCTCAACTGTTAGGGGGCATGCAGGATTGTTACTTACAAAAGGATCTATAAGAATTTTTAAATTTTCCCTAGATATTAGTTCAAACGCAGAATGTCCAAGCCACCTCAATTTCAAACATTTTCCTCCAAATTAATGACCTTAGAAAGTTCCCATGCTTCTCCAAATAATCTTTCAATCTCTTCAATGGATCTCTGATCTTTATACACCACCCCCACCTCAAAACTCTCGTATATGGGATCTGTGGATATGATCAAACCATTTGAATCATCTGAAACAACTGTCACTGTATGAACATGAGGCATAGTTCTTATCTCAACATTTTTATCCAATAAAAGTCTTATTAGCTCTACAGATGCATCATCATCAAGACTAGCCTCTTGTATAATCATTCTACTTTCTAGATCCATGAATTTCTTTAAAACACCTACATCGATGTTTCTAACCCATGGATACATCATCAGTACTTTATTTTCTGCTTTTAAAATCGTGTCTTTCATAGCTTCCTGTACATCTTCTGCGTCAAATGACCATATTATGGTTGGTTCTTTAGATTCTGATTTAATTTGGTTTAAAGTCCCTTTAAACGAATCTAACCTTTCTTCTATCAGTTCTTCCACATCTTTAGCATGTTTTATGTAATCTTCTTTTAACTTACTCAATCTGTCTTTTACATATCGATCCTCTTTCTTCTTTACTGGTGTTATAGTTTTTAACTCTTTAGGTGCTACAGCAGGAGCCTCCTGCTTCTTAACCTTCTCTTCTGCTATAGGAGGAGCTTCTGTTTTTTCTGCTGGTTTAGGAGAGATTCCAGGTTTCATTGGGGGTTCTTCTTTTGGTTTTGGAGTTATTTTGAGCGCTGTTTTTGGCTCTGTTTTCACGGGTTTGGTGGTTTCTTTCGTTGCCTTTTTAACAGTTTCAATAGATTCATCTTTAACCTTTGCTTTTGGTTTTATTTCCTTGGGTTTGGGTTCTGATTTCATGGCTTTTCTAATTCTTTCTGTGGCTTTGGGTAACCCCACTTTAGCAGTTTGCATTTCCATTTTAGGGACTGATTTTCTAAATTCACCGAAATCTACTTTGGTGCCAAATATTATCACTAAAATAAGCCCAAAAACTGAAGCAATTAATCCCATAAAGAAATACAACAAATTTGGAGGGGTTGAAAATCCAAAAGACATAGAATAAACTCCTGTGATTACCAAAAATACCCCTAGAAAAACGATGATTAAATTGATCATAAGACGCCTCTTAATAATTATATTATTTTCACATATAAATTTAAAGGTTCTAATTTGCCAGTTTCATTATGATTTCTGCTGCATATTCTGTTCCTCTGTACTTTGAAAATTGTTTTTTAGTGGCTTCTTGTTTTTTACTGGCTTCTATTTTTATTTTCAAACTATTATTATGTAGCATATTATTTATATCTTTTGCAAAGCCTTGAGGACTTATTTTTTTTATTCCCCTAACAATTGATATTCCAAATTTCTCCATATTCCTAGCATTTCTTATTTGTTCAGGATGATTTTTTATAGGAACAATAATATTAGGAATTCCGAGACATGCTATCTCCATGGTAGTTGTATGTCCTGCAAGACTTATCACAACATCTGAAAGCTTCATCCACTCCATTAAATCATCCAAAAACTTCTTTTTAATTATTCTACTTGAATCAGGGATAAGATCATGCTGTATTTGGGGACCAGTTACCATTATTATCTGTTCACATTCCACCATATCAGATGCCTCATAGACCAGCTTAAGTAACTTCTTTCCAAATTCACTTCCCCCCACTGTCACTAGGACTATCCGTTCTTTATGATCAAATCCAAATTTATCTCTTAGTTCTTTCTTGCTAGGGATTAGTTTTGGACTTTTTTTAAGAAAAGGACCAGTAAAAAATACATTGTCTTTTAATTTGGGAGGTATTTCAATAGAACCTTTAATATCAGGCACTATAATCCCATTGCAAATATTCAATGCCTCTATAATAAACCTTTCCAGCCCATTTTCAATATATTGAACCTTTTTATCTTCAGGATAAATCTTTGAGAAATTAAGTGTCAGTTCATTTGAAACCATGATACATGGTATGCCAAGAATTTTACAAGTTACAGGCACAGAATAATGGGAATCAGCTATAACAATGTCTGGTTTAAAGTCTTTTACGATTTTTGATTCATAATACATGCTTTTTAAAAAAATAAAAGGAAGGTCCATTGACCTTCCCACAGTGTATTTAATATCTAACTCACCGTCATCACCATAAAACTTCATTTCTGGTAATTTTGAAGTTTTAAAAATTTTATTTTTGGATAGCATTTCATAACCCATACCATAACTTGCAAAAGCAACTTCTACACCTTTTTCTTGGAGTTTTCGAGCCAATGACATGCATCTTGAAGCATGCCCTAATCCTATGCCACAGGGTACTAAAAGTACCTTCATAATGAAGTCCTCTTGTAATTTGAATCAAAATGATCAGTTTTTAAAGGAAATGGAAACAAAAAATCTAAATAAAAGATTAGGTATCTCCATATATTCACGTCCTTATTCTTTTCCTTATTTTATTTCTTTTATTCCTAGAAAAGGTTATATATTAACTTCATATAAATGTAGTAGAAGAGGGTTTTTAATGAATTTTTTGAAAGATGAAATGGGACAAGGGTCTGCTGAGTATATTTTAATTTTTGGCGGTGTCATAGTTTTGTCAATACTTTCACTCTTGATCTACCGACAATATATACAAAATTTCAATCCTATAAATGCTGCACAAGATTTAGAAAATGTAAGAAACAATGTGGCTTCCCCTTAACTAATAATATCAAAACTAATAAATAATAAAATTAATAGAGAATAGGGTGCTAGATTTTTAGTGATTTTTTAAGAGTTATTATGGTTTGTTTTTTGTTTTTGGACGTGTTTTTGAAATTGGTTTGTAAAAATGCATTTATACATATTTATTATAGTTTTTAAAGAATTTT
>VGTM01000012.1 GCA_016874685.1 Methanobacteriota archaeon | reverse complement strand
TTTCCAATAGTTTAACTGCGGGATCGCTGATCCTTCCTTTAGATGGCAGGGCTATTTTAAGTTTCATTTAAATCCTCCTGAGGCATATAAACATTAAAATTGAACAATAAATTGCATGAATTTCTTATGTAACTTTCTTATGTATTTATGTACTTCTGTGCCTATCTTAAATATAAGTGGTGGTAGGATGGAAAATAAAAGCATTCTAATAGAAAACGTTACAATTCTGGGTGATGAAATAAAAAAAGGCTCAGTGTTAATAGAAAATGATAAAATAGTTGATATAACAGATAATATAAATTCAAATGATGCAGATGAAGTAATATCTGGTGATAAGAAAGTTCTGATTCCGGGCTTAGTTAACACACATACACACCTTTCTATGACCCTTATGAGAGGATTGGCAGATGATTTAGCACTTGAAACATGGCTAAATGAGCATATATGGCCTGTAGAGGCTAATTTAACTGGAGATCATTGTTATGCGGGTGCGTTGCTTGGCTGTGTGGAGATGATAAAATCTGGGACCACCACTTTTAATGATATGTACTTTTTTATGGATTATGTTGCAAAGGCTGTTAAAGAGGCAGGTTTGCGATGCCTACTTTCCCATGGGATGATAGACCTTGGAGATGAGGAAAAACGAAAAAAAGAGTTTAAAGAAAGTATCAGGATAATAAAAAAGTGTAATGATAGTGCAGATGGTAGAATACAAGTTGCTTTTGGACCTCATACACCCTATACATGTTCAACCGAACTTTTAGAAGGTGTGAGAAAAGAAGCAAATAAATATGGGGTTAAAATCCACATACATGTAAGTGAAACACAGAATGAAATTCAACAGATTGTAGAAGCCCACGGAAAAAGGCCCTTCGAGTATCTGGAAGATATAGGTTTTCTAGGGGAAGACATTATAGCAGCCCATGCAGTATGGGTTTCAGACAATGAAATGGAGATAATTAAAAGTAGAAATGTTAAAATATCTCACAACCCTGCAAGTAATATGAAACTCGCTTCTGGAGTATCTCCTGTTGATAAAATGCTAAAGAATGGTATTTGTGTATCATTAGGCACAGATGGTGCTGCCTCAAACAACAATCTGGACATGCTGGAGGAGATGAAAACCGCAGCTCTTCTTCAAAAAGTCCATAATTTAGATCCAACCGCTTTATCGGCTGAAAAGGTATTTGAAATGGCAACAATGGGTGGTGCCACTGCTTTAGGACTTGAAAGGGAAATTGGAAGTATTGAAGTTGGGAGGAAAGGTGATCTGGTGCTCCTTGATATGAAAACCCCACATTTAACTCCATTTAGACATCCCATATCTCACATTGTATATTCAGCTAATGGAGGGGATGTGAGTACAGTTATCTGTAATGGGGAGATAATGATGAGAGACAAGGAGCTTAAAATACTGAATGAAAAAGAAGTATTGAACATGGCTGAGGAAGCAGCAAATGATTTAATCTCCCGGAGTTAAAAAGATTAGGAGCATTATAAATGGTAGATAATGGAGTTCTGGCCCTATTCGATATTGACGGTACCCTTGTGCGCGGAGCACGTTGCCACTATCAGGCTTTTGTCCATGCAGTTCGGAAGTTTTACGGTGTGAAAGATGATATTAGTGGAATTAATTATGCAGGTAAAACAGATCCTCAGATCCTTATGGAAGTGCTGGAGCTCAGTGGTATCAAAGAGACTCTCATCAAACAGCATTTACAAGACTGTCTTGATTATATGACCCGTTATTATCTGGCAAATGTGCACCGGGAGAATGTGCAAGCGCTGGGCGGGGTTAAAAAGCTCTTAGGGGAACTTCAAAGGAGAAAAGTGCTCATGGGATTGACCACCGGCAATCTGGAACCCATAGCCCATGCCAAATTGGGTAGAGTTGGTCTTGACAGTTATTTCCCCCTTGGAGGCTTTGGAAGCGACTATCCCCAGCGCCGCTGTCTGGTCAAGAAAGCAATAAAATGTGCCAGGCAGAATTTTGGATACAAAGGAAATAGCATATTTGTAATTGGGGACACCCCTCGGGACGTGAATGCAGGCAAATCTACAGGAGCTTTGACTATAGGGGTGGCAACAGGCAGATATACAACTCACGAGCTGGAAAAATCAGGTGCAGATTTTGTATTAAATGATTTAACAGACAAAAATGAATTTTTAGAGATTATTTTCTAATTTCAAATCCTAATAATTAAAAATTAAGCATTTAATGCTTTTTTTAGTTTTATTAAGATAAATAAAATACTTAATAAAAAATAAATGAATATGTAAAAGACTAATCCATTTAATGATCCTATTTAAAGAGTTCATCAAAAAATTTCAAAACAGCTTTCCATATATCTACCTGAACCTGTCCATTTCTTTGAGGAGACCCCCCTTTAACATAAAAAGGTGTTGGCCAGGGCATGTATCCCGGTCTTGCAGCCATATGTCCAGCACCATCATAGCTTAAATGCTGATATTTAAATGGAAATTCATGTTCTTTAAGTCTTCCAACTATCATTTCAGACATTTTTTTAGATGGCCAGACTCTATCATCGTCGCTTGATATCAATAATATGGGTCCATGTATATTTTCAACTCTAATAACTGCTTTTTCAACCGCTTCTTCGTCTTTTAAGCTAGCTTGGTATAGAGGAAGGAACTCTAAATGTTTGGGATAGCCTGATGAGAATTGCTTTAGAAAATCATCTGTATAAATAAATGGAACAAAAGGTAAAGGTTTACCCCTATACATCCAGGATGATTTTGGTGATGCACTTGGATCTGGATTCAGTGATTGAAAAACAGCACAGCTTGGAGATGTTGCTAAAGCCGCTTTAATTTGTGGAAAAGTTGAAGCTGTTAAAAGTGTAAGTTCAGCTCCTTTGGATGTGCCCATCATAGCTATTTTTTCCTTATTAACAACTTTGTGATTTAAAATCCAGTTGATGGCTTTTTCAATATAATCCAGTGGGATCTCCTCTAATATTTCAGGCAATCCCGGCATTTCGAAATACGCGAGTGCTAGAGCAGCGTATCCTTTTGACGCTAGAAGTCCTGCTACTATATCTGGAGTTGCTATTCCCCCTTCAGAGCCACTGACTACTATAACTGTGGGTAGATTATCCTTTCCTGATGGATAATAAAAACTTGCTACTAAACCTTCCACTGTGATATGTTCACATTTCACTTCAGGAAGCATTTTAACTGTTTCCATGTTTTTAAAAGCGACTATTTCACCATCAATTTCTATATCGAAATATAAAAATATCTTTTCAGGATCTTCGGTTTGAATGGTAGTTAAATTTTCTGGTAGGGCTGTTTTGTCAGACACAGGTTCCATGGACCAGAATAAACCTACAGGATCAGTGCCTTTATATGTGCCGGATATTGCCTCAGATTTTCCTAAATCAATATTACCCTCGTGATTCGAAATGAATGTAGCGTAAGAGTACCATAACTGGTTTTTATCGTCTATTCTTCGTGTATGTATTTTCACTTCTTGATTTTTAGGTAAATCCGTAACTCTAACTAAAATTTCGTCACCTAATAATACCTTAAAGCCTGATTTAGTTTCTTTTTCTCCTTTTTTAATTTTAAATAGCATCTAAATCCTCTCTCATTGCAAATAAATTTAAAAGTCTCAACTAATTTATTAAAAATATCATAAACAGTGATTCAGCCCCAATTTTTGTAAATTATCTTTTTATATAGTTTATATCCTTATACTTATTTAAAACAATGCTCTTTTTCCATCTATCATCTATTTCTGGATAATCTTCACGGTAATGTGAACCTCTACTTTCACAGCGAATCAATGCAGATTTGGTTACCAATGCAGCTATATCGAGCATTTTATACACTTCAAGGGCATCTTGAAGGTTCTTGTTGTAACTGGAGCCTTCCTGCACGCGCATATTATTTAAATGCCCCTTAAGCTGATTTATTTTCGCCATTGCAGATTTTAAACCATCTATATTTCTAATTATGGCTACATTACTCCACATAGTATCTCTAAGCTCTTTTTTTATCTCATGTGGGTATATCTCGCCTTCTTTAAAGAGATTATGTATACGATCTTCTTCTGCACCTATTTGTGCTTTATTAAGTTTGGATTCACCTTTCAACGCATTTTCTGAAGCCCTTATACCTGCTCTCCTTCCAAAAACCTGGGTATCTGCAAGTGCGTTTCCACCGAGCCTGTTTGCGCCATGAACTCCACCACTTACCTCTCCTGCAGCAAATAAATTCTTAACTGAGGATTCACACCATTCATTTATCCTGACACCGCCCATGAAGTGGTGTGCTGTGGGTGCAACCTCCATAGGCTCCTCTCTAATATCAACACCAACATCTAAAAATTGCATGACCATTGTTTCAAGTTTTTCCTCAATCACATCATCTGGAAGGTGAGTGACATCCAGATAAATTCCACCATTCACAGTTCCCCTTCCCTCCATTATTTCATTGTAGATAGCTCTGGCTACCACGTCTCTGGTTGCAAGCTCCAGTCGGGGATCGTAATTTTTCATGAAACGCTCGCCTTTAACATTAGTAAGAATTCCGCCTTCGCCTCTAACAGCCTCTGTAACCAGAACCCCTTTCCTTGATTCTGGGTAAAGCATTCCTGTAGGATGGAATTGGACCTGTTCCATATCCAAAAGATCTGCGCCAACATCAAATCCAAGTGAAAATCCATCTCCACCTTTCTGCAGTGTATTAGAGGTGACTGGATATATCTGACCTGCCCCACCTGTAGCCAGAATAGTGGATTTTGCCTTGAATACAATGAACTTAGAATCTTTAAGTGATAAACCAAAAGCACCTAAAACTTTCATGTTGGATTCGTTCATTATAAGGGATGTTATCATAATTTCGTCCATGGTTTCAATTTCGCGCCTTATGATCTCTTCTTTAAGTGCTGTCATCATTTCGTGTCCAGTACGATCCCCCTGAAAACAAGTCCTACGATAGGTTTGACCACCAAATGGTCTTTGATTCAGTTTACCTGATTTTTGTCTGTCAAATAATGCTCCAAATCTTTCAAGTTCCATAAGTCTCTTGGGTGATTCTTCAACTAGAATCTTCACAAGGGCAGGGTCGTTTAGGTAAGCCCCACCCTTCATTGTATCCTTAAAATGAATATCAGTATTATCATCTGCATCAACAAATGCGAATGCCGCGTTATAACCACCTTCAGCAAGTGTTGTGCATCCTGATTTGAATGACAGACCTTTTGAAACTATTATAGCTTCTAAATTGTTATTTGAAACTTCCACGGCTGCTCTACAGCCTGCTCCTCCAGATCCAATGATCAAAACATCACATTCATATATCTCGCCTTCCATGATCTCGAATTGCATATCATTCTTATTTAAATTTGCGATGGTTGCTCTTTTAGTTGAGATCTTATAAATTCACCCCTCCATAAAATAAATTATAAAAAAAATAAAAATGATTAAAAGGGATCAAGACGAAATATGAATCAGAAAAAAAGGGGGGCTGTATTCTGAATAGAAAGCAAATAATTAAGCTTGCAAAAAAAGATTTTGAAGGGGCTTGGATGAAAACTTCCGAAATTTTAAAGAAGCCCCATCATGACAATGAATATCCGAGGCTTCATCTAAAAGTGGGAAAACCACACCTAGTCTATGATACTATATGGGAGTTAAGACAGGCCTATTTGAAATTGGGATTTGATGAGATTGTAAATCCCCTGTTTATCAAAGAAGATCATATATATAAACAGTTTGGCCCGGAAGCTCCTGCTGTCCTTGACCGTTGTTTTTATCTTGCAGGACTTCCCCGTCCTGATATTGGTTTAGGAATGGATAAACTGGAGAAAATTGAAACACTCAGCATTTCAATGGATGAAGACAAAATTCAAAACCTCAAAGAGGTATTCCGTGATTATAAAAAAGGAAATATAAGTGGAGATGATTTAGTACATGATATTTCGCTTGCCATGGATGTAGGAGATGATATGGGGCTCCGCATCCTTGAGAAGATTTTCCCAGAGATTCGGGAGCTAAAACCAATCCCTGGCAAAACCACTCTCCGCTCACATATGACATCTGGATGGTTTATTAGCCTCAAATCCGTTTATAACAAGCGACAGCTTCCAATAAAACTTTTTTCCGTTGATAAATGTTTTAGAAGAGAGCAGCGAGAGGATACAAGTCATCTTATGACCTATCATTCAGCTTCCTGTGTTTTTATGGATGATGAAGTACCGATTGATATTGGGAAAGCGCTTTCAGAAAGTTTACTGGAACATTTTGGCTTTGAAAAATTCAAATTTATTCCTGATGAGAAAAAATCCAAATACTACATTCCAGAGACCCAGACAGAGGTTTACGGTTATCATCCCAAGCTTAAAGATTGGGTTGAGATTGCCACATTCGGCCTATATTCCCCTATAGCTCTTGATAAATATGGTATCCAAGAGGAAGTGCTTAATCTGGGGGTGGGAGCTGAAAGGATCGCAATGATTCTACACAATATCAATGATATAAGAGAGCTTGTATATCCACAGACTTATGGTAAATGGACAATATCTGACAGAGAGCTTGCATCCATGCTTAAAATAAATTTCTATCCTGCAACTTCTGAAGGAAGAGCTTTAATGGATCATATATTAAAAACATGTCAGCAACATGGTGATGAAGCCTCTCCATGTGAATTTGTGGCATTTGAAGGCGAATTTTTGGGTAAAAACATAAAAGTTAAGGTAGTGGAGCCAGAAGAAGGAACAAAACTTTTAGGACCCGCTGCCTGGAATAATATCTACATATACGATGGAAACATTGTAGGAGCTCCTGAGATGGGACAGATAACAGATGAACTTGCAAAAAATGCTGCAGAAAAAGGTATAGACACGGGAACAAATTATATGGACGGTGTAGCTTCTTATGCATCCTATAAAATCGAGGAAATGGTGGTAAGTGGTATTGAAGAAGTTAAATCGAGAACCACCATATCTAGATCAATATCAGATATTAATCTCATGCTCGATGAAGTTGCCTTAAACTACATAACCAGCATGAATAAGGTTATAGATGTGAGAGGACCTATATTTTGTACTATAATCGGTTCTATTGAAGATTAATTTTTAAATAGACATTTTAAAGATTTTTATGTGTTTTTTTAACATGATGGACCACCTTGCAGATGTTCAATCAAAACTCGCAAGCAAGGTGATAAAAAAGGACAGTTTTACGAAACTGGAAAAAATTGCTGGTGTTGATATCTCTTTCTCCAAAGAAAATCTTGCAATAGCTGCGGCGGTGATATTGGATTCAAACTCATTTAACATTTTGGAGAAGAAAACAATTGCAGTTGAGCTTTTATTTCCTTATATTCCTGGTTTTTTGGGATTTAGAGAAGCAAATGCAATGGTTTTGATATTGAACCAACTTGAAAGTGATTTTGATGTTTCAATGATAAATGGACATGGTATACTGCATCCCAGGGGTTTTGGGCTGGCATCTCACGTTGGTCTGCTGGCTGATGTACCAACCATAGGGGTGGCAAAAAGGTTAATTGGAGGAACTTATACATATCATGGTACTCCATTTAAAGTTATAAAATTCATGAACCAAACGATAGGCGCCTGTGTTAATGGAATATACGTAAGTATTGGACATAAAATATCACTCAAAACGGCTGTAGACCTCCTATTGAAGATGAGGATATATAAGATGCCAGAACCTTTAAGACAGGCCCATATACTGGCAACAAAAACCGCGAAACAGGAGTTCGGTTGAATGAAGATCATGGGAGTTGTAATTTCAGGTACAAAGGAAGGGGCTTATTTCATGTCGCAAGAGGTTTATAAGAGCCAATTTAAAAATAAAGTTGGATTTGAACCATTTCTAGGTACTTTGAATGTCCAACTGGATGAAGATGAGGTATCCAAAATTTCTGGGATTCCTGATGAATATTTTGGTATTATAAAGGGTTCTGGAAATTTCGGAGATGTTAAATACATAAAAACATCTTTAAATGATGGGATAGACGGAGCATTGATCTTTCCAGTAAAAACACATCATCCAAAGAATACCATTGAATTTATAGCTCCATTAAATTTAAGAAAAACCTTAAATCTTAAAGATGGTGATGTTATCAGCTTAAAAGTTAAAGATTGAAATATTATATGTAAATATCATTATTTTGGATAAGTAATTTTGCAAATAAATTAAATGACTAAATTCAAGAATAAACTTCCAATAACATTGAGTTGTGATTGAATGATAAAAAAAGCATTGAAAGCATTTAAAAACGGAGAAATCGTTTTAGTATTTGACGATGATAATCGAGAGAGAGAAACAGACATGATTGTCGCAGCAGAGTTTATAACCTCACAGCATATCGCAACCATGAGAAATGATGCTGGTGGACTTATTTGTGCGTCAATATCACCTGAAACCTCAAAAAAACTGGGAATACCATTTATGACCCAGATAATGGACTTTTCAAATGGAAAATTCCCTATGCTGGCTGAACTATCACCCACTGACATACCATATGATGAACGTTCAGCATTTTCAATAAGCATAAACCATAGAAAGACTTTTACAGGAATAACAGATAATGACAGGGCTTTAACTATAAGGGAACTTGCAATGCTTTGTAAAAATGAAGATTTCCAGAATTTTGGTAATTATTTTAGATCACCAGGGCATGTTCAGCTTCTCAGGGCTACAAAAGGCCTTCTTCTCAAAAGACAGGGCCATACTGAGATTAGCGTGGCCCTTGCAGAAATGTGCGGTCTTGAACCAATTGCCGTTGTCTGTGAGATGATGGACGACAATTCTGGTAATTCCTTAAGTACAGAAGATGTCCAGAAATATGCTGATAAAGAAGACAGGGTATTCTTAAGTGGAAATGACGTTATCGAAGATTATATCAAATTTATAAAAGAATAAAACCAGATTTTATAATTTTGATCCAGAATTGAAGCTAAATTTCGTATATTAAATGGTTTCCCATTAAAAACCATAAAAAATCATTTAAAAATTTCAAGAATAGTCTCATAAGATAAATAACCAGTAAAATTAGTTCTATCTGCCAATTTAACTAACATTTCAACATCTAAATAGTTTTCCACGGTTTTTATTGCATTTAAACAGAATTCTTCAAGTCTTATCTCTACCTCAGGGATGTTACCCCTATCAGTGATTTTAATTTTAGGTATTTCCCCTACAAATTCAACATTGGTATTTTCATGTATATAAGAAGATGCAACTTTGGATATGTCCTTATTATAAACCTTGTTTAGAATAACACCACTTGTTTTTATCCCCATCTTATCCATCATCTGGATATGTCCAACTATATCAACAGCTGCAGTCTCAATTCCCCCCTTATTACATGCT
This sequence comes from Methanobacteriota archaeon, assembly GCA_016874685.1. GTDB lineage: Archaea > Methanobacteriota > Methanobacteria > Methanobacteriales > Methanobacteriaceae > VGTM01. Next base: position 19,495 of record VGTM01000012.1, on the reverse strand, counting down.
GAAACTAAAATTACAGGTATATTAGCAGCTTTAGCAATTTCTGCTGATGAAAAAGGAGTTTTTTCATTGAGCATGCCTGTAAATATGCTCATAACACCCTCAATGAGCACAATATCATAATTTCGTTCTCTAAGAGCCTTTATGACATTTTCAAGATTTTCCCAACCCAATCCACCGATTTTTATAGATGAAAATACTTCCATTTTCTCCTTGTTCAGATAAAGCGATGGCACTATATCCCGAATATCTGGTCCTACCTTTAGGACACATACTCTATAACCTTTTTTTCGCAATGATCCCACAATTCCTGTAGTAATAAATGTTTTCCCCGAGTATGAACCTGTGCTTGTTATCATCAAAACTTTTAAAAAACCTTTCTGTTTTTTTAATCTGGAAGATTCTCCTGAATTTTGAGACATCTGTTTAGGAGATCTTACAAAAATATTTGTAGCTACACCTATTTCATTTTTTATCGTCCTTAAAAGTTTTTTATTTGCACTGTGAATATCCTGAGTGTCTTTTTCATTCGCACCTATAAATTCCAGGATGTTATTCACAAGTGGTTTGTTTTCATCAAGAGATGCGTGGACCATGGTGCCTACAACGTTACCATCGTCATTTCTAACACCGGATAATATTCTCTGAGGATTATCCTGATAATCCATTCTCCTAACATATGAAAAGAAAACTGGTGGTGCGTCTCCCTCAATTTTTCCGTAAGTGTGGCAGTGAAATCCAGTTATTCTCTGTCCTATAATTCTTCTGGTTAAAAAAGAGTTATCAACGATTTCGGCCTCAACCCTATCATTGCTTATTAATGGGTTGAAAGAGACATCCAAAAGCCCTAAACCTTCTCTCTCAATAGGACAGGGTGATTTTCGACCGATATCGGTTTTTTTTGCCAATATTTGGAATCCAGAGCAGATACCCAGGATGAAGGCTCCCTGATTATCTAATTTTTTTATCTCCTGTTTTATGGTATTGTTTATACTCTGTGACTCTATAATACTGCCACCTGGAATTATAAAACCGTCTAAAACTTTGTGAGCTTTCCTACCATTTACCAAACCATTTTTCTTTACTATATGAGTTGGTAATCCACCGAAATTTTCAAACGCCGGCAAGGCACCTTCTACATACAGCAAACCTATTTTCATCTTTTCTTTTTTATGTACATTTTAAGTTGATAAATGTTCTTATAGGAGTTTCAAGTTCTCTTATAGTTCAAGTATAATGAAAGAAATGATCACGATGCAAATTTTAATTCAAAAACCCGATTAACCAATAAATCTGCTCTAAATTACACTTTTCACGTTTATTAGTTTCATGTTATCAACTTAAGGAAAATTTCCTAAATTTAAATAGAAAACGTTTATATATTGTAAATACAAACATAAAAAGAGGAGTAAAAGGAGGTATTTAATGGACAAAAAGGTTTTAGCTTTGATTATTTTGGCAGTGGTAATTGTGGGGGGATACACGAGTTACTATGCATATGCAAGCATCTATCTGATACCTGAAGATTTAAAAGTATTTAAAGACGATTTAAAATCTCTTGAAAATTCTACCTTCCCCGCGGAAAATATAACGGAGATGGAGCAAGCGGCCAGTGTAATTGGAAATGGTTCTTCTTTACAATTGATACCGGCTGCTGAAAGGAAAAAAATGGCAGATGATTTAAGAAACCAATTAAAACCTATGCAATCGCAATTTGAAGAGTTCAAACAGAATTTTACTAATAACCGAGAAATAGCATCACGATACGAGTTAATTTTCAAGGGAAATGTGGCCAATGAAATCAGAGCTGCATATAGTGACGAGATAATTAATTTGACCGATAGAGTTATCAAGAACCTTCAGAAAATGGCAATAGACTTGGAAAATGGTGACAATGTTGCCTATGCAAACGATATTCGCGAATTTGCTAATCTAATGCGTGAATACAATAAACTGGCTGCAGATGCAGAGGCAAGACTTCAAAATGTGGTGAACAGTTTAGGTGGTTAAATAAAACACCTCTAATCTTTCTTTTTTAAGCAATTAATTGAAAGTTTTTAAATTTTTATTATCAGTCCAAATGTTTTCAAAGTTGTTAATCTACAATTTCAAGGTTCAGGCCCCAAATATGATAAAAATATAAAATCAGTTATTCAAATGAATTATTTGTCTTAATTGCGTCAAATAAAAATTTGATTAAAGTGTCTGATGGAATCCTGCCATAATTTGGAGGATCTTTGCATCATCAAGTGGTTTAGCCTGAATCTGGAGACCTACAGGTATACTATTAACTTCTCCAGCTTTAATGCTTGCCGCTGGAATACCGGCGAGGTTCGCTATGACTGTCAGCACATCATAAGCATACATTTCCATGGGTTCAAGTGATGTACCCAGCTTATGAGGAAGTTTTGGAACTGTGGGACCAACAATAGCATCTACATCCCGAAGAAGCTTATTAATTTCTTTTCTTATCAAAGACCTTGCCTGTAGAGCTTTATTATAATATTTACCACTGTATTCTTTTTGGCTAATGTATGAACCAATATGTATTCGCCTCAAAACCTCTTCACCACAAACATCTTCTATTTTATAGCCGTATTTTCTACCATCATATTTCCTTGTGGCAGAGAAAAACTCCACATAGTTTATCAAGTAGTATGTAGGTAGGCATAATTCTATATAATCAAAGCTTAATTCAACAAGTTCCACACCCAACTCACCCATTTCTTGGACGGTATCTTCAATTATATTGACTATCTTATCATCTGACACCTCAAGAAATTGTTCCACTACACCCAACTTCATTCCTTTCAGAGCATCTTGAGCTTTTTCATCTTCAAGATCAGTGATTTTAGTGAATGCGGGAACATTCCAATCAATTGTGGTGCATTCTTTAGGGTCATATCCAGTGATCACATCAAGCATCATAGCAATTCCACCCGTATCCTGGGCAAATGGACCTATCTGATCAAAACTCATTGCCAGATCCAGTAACCCCTGCCTTGAAACAACTCCATAAGTTGGTTTGAATGCCATAACACCACAGTGAGATGCAGGATTTCTAATAGAACCTCCAGTATCAGATCCCAAGCTCAAATCACAAAGTCCCGCAGCAATGGCTGCCGCACTTCCCCCACTTGAACCACCAGGAATTCTTCCAGGTGCAGCAGGATTGTCAGTGTATCCGAAATATGAGGTCTCAGTTGAGCTTCCAGCTGCAAATTCGTCCATATTGGTCATTCCTATGATTATTCCATCTTCTTTTTTTATCCTTTCTATAACGGTGGCATCGTAACTTCCAAAATAATTTTCAAGTGTCTTGGAGGCGGCGGTGATCTTAAAATCTTCAACATTAATGTTGCTTTTTATTCCAATAACCAGTCCAGCGAGTTTTCCCACTTCCTCGCCAGATTTAATCCTTTGATCTATTTTATCTGCAACTAATCTAGCCTCTTCAATTTTTATCTCCAGAAATGCATTTATATCTGGATTTCTTCTTTTTATTTTATTATAAAAATTTTCTAAATTGTCTGAAGCTGTGATTTCATGATTCTTAATTGATACTGCCTTATCTAAAAGTTTCATACTTACACCAAGCACAAATTTTGATATTATAATAATTCAAGTAGTAATTCGTGCAATTTATCGATTATTTATTGATTTATTGATTAATTTATTGATTAATTGGATTATTGATTTACTGGAATTATATTGGTCTTTAGATTTTACTCATTGATCTATAATAAGCCTTCTTTATAATTGTTTAAGTAACTATTCACTTTTGATGATATGTGTTAAAATATAAAACTTTAATAATTATTTTTGGTTTTAATTTCATTAAATAATATACAAAATAAAAAAAAGATTGAAATGAGTTAATTATCCTAAATTGAGCTTTAAAACACCTAAAAGGTATAGTATTATAATTATTATGGGCTGATGAATAAGATAAATCAACAATGAATTTCTCCCTAAAAAGGAAAATAAACGTATTATGGACAAATTTGAAAGATCTGGAAGACTAAATCTTCTAAGATAATTTTTATAAAGGATATTTCCAACAAATAATCCTATTGAAACCACACCTAACCATGGTAAAAGAGGGAAATAGTCAACGGTGTGAATATTATAAGGAATAAACCCTAACCACATTAACCAGGAAAAATCAAAGGTGAAATTTCTCAAATAGAGTCCAATTCCAATAAAAATGATAGCCATACAGAGATTAAGATAATTATAATTTTTATAAGTGTATTTTATTGCTGAATATTCCAGAATAATGGATATTCCAATAAAATGGAGAATCCCAAATGCAATAAACTCCCCTGGAATAAAAATCCATGATACTAAGTTGATTAAAAGTCCCCATGAAAATATTCTGAGACCTCTTTTTAAATATTTTATAAACAGATCTTTTTCTGTCGTGTATTTTGCTGATAACCTTGATCTTGAGTAACTGAGACTTAAAGATGTTCCTACTAAAAAAATAAAAATAATAGCGATTGTGCGACCAAAGAACCATGAAAAATCAGAGTTTAGGTTAAAATTGTAGACATTAAAGTAATTCAGATCATAAAAGAAATGATAAATAATCATCATAATTATTGCTAATCCACGTAACGAATCTATTTCCCAAAATCGTTTATTTAAATTCATATTCATTATATAACCTGAAAAATCATGTTATTCAAACATATTAAAAGATTTAATATGATTTATAGTTTAGAACCTAACTTTTTAAACTAATATGTGAACAAATCTGATTGTGGGTCTTCAGATAGTTTGAAAGAACGTTTTTCACACAGTTAATTATCATAAAGTTAAAAACATTTGGTAATTCACTATAATTCATAATCGGTTTATTCATGACCATTCAATTCCTAATCTAAAAATTTTTTTGACTATTAATAAACTATCTAATCAAATATTAATACTCATATAAAACGGATATAGTTTTTATAAACCATTTTAACTCTAGAAATGTTTAGAGAATATACAGACAAATTTGTTAAGAAAACTGCCAATCTCCTATAAGAATTATAAAAAACCAATTTTTTTGCACCAAATGCATAAAATATGGCTATATCATCATATTTAAGATTATATCCTGAAATCATGTATTATTTTTAAATTATTGCATATTTTTTTATACAATGAAACCCTAATATTAATAAAATTACATAGGATGCGTTAAAAATGTTATTTCTAACCACACCAAATATCGAAGGGAAAAAAATCATTGAATATCATGGTTTAGTTACTGGAGAAGCTCTCCTAGGAGCAAATGTCTACAAGGATCTTTTCTCAGGCGTGAGGGACGTTGTTGGTGGGAGAACTTCAGCCTATGAGGAAGAGTTAAAAAAAGCCAGAGATATTGCTCTAGAAAGTGTAGAGGAGAAAACAGCAGCAATGGGAGCAAATGCCATAGTAGGAGTCCGAATTAAATACAACAACCTCGGCGGAACAATGGGAAACACCATAATGGTAACAGTAATTGGCACAGCAGTTTCCTATACGGAACAATAATATTTAACAGTTATAAAATTGAATAGAAGAGTTAAAGGGTTATAAATGGAAAATATGGAAAAAAGTTCATTAACAGCCAAAATAAAAAATAATATCATAGATAAGCACTGGGCAATAGCTGCAGTGCTTATAGGAACCACTGTTGGATTTATCTCTGCTGTTATCTGTGTTTATGGTCATTTAGTTGTTTTTGGATTTAATATTGCCTTTATTGTATCCCCTCTTATAGCGGGCTTTGTGGAGACCTTTGTGGCCCGCAGGAAGTACGGACGCAGCACCGGAGCAATTAGTGCCCTTTTAATATTTATTTTAATCAACTTAGTTGCCTGGGTTTTCCCTAAAAATCCTATTTCCCTTAATATATTTACATTAGGCGGGCTTGCGTTAATGGTGCAAGCAGCTTTTCCCATACTGGTGAATTATCTATTATTCGTTGTCTTCATTGGCTTATTAAGTTACAGCATTGGAATTTTAGGAAGCTTTATAAATAGATTAATTGATAAAGTATGGAGAAAACCAACCATTGAAGCAGAGGAGTTAAGAAAAGAGATTTATGAATCTGATGAATCCCTTGGTTTTAAGAAATTGGAATTACTTTTTTCAACCACACCAGATATTGAAGGGAAAAAAATAACCGGATATTTAGGATTATTGAGCGGAGAAGCTTTGATAAGTACAAAAAATTCTAAAGAGGGTTCTTCTGGTTTAAAGAAAATTGCTGGTAGAAAAATAGATTACATAACAGAGTTAGAAAATGCCAGGAACATGGCACTAAAAAGACTGGAGGAAAAAGCAAAAGAACTGGGAGCGAGCGCCATTTTGGAAGTTCATATCAATTATACCAATATTGGGGGAATTAAAGGTAACACTATACTGGTAACTGCCATTGGAAATGCAGTAAAATACTAATAAACTCATTTTTAACAAAATTTTTTATCAATAAGTTCACGTAAAATGAATTTTAAATCTTTGAATAATTCTCTATGCTGCGATCCAACTCTTCCAAAATTTCTTGATTTCCTTGATATTTATAGGACTTAAGTGACTCTCTATAAATATTTAATTTTTCTAAAAATTTTTCCAGATTTTCCGTTGTTAATTCCTCTTCAAATTCTCCATATCCCAATTTTTTAAGATATAATGCATTTAATATCTGTTCAAATTGGCCCCTTACGGGAATACTTAAGACTGGCTTTTTAAGGTATAATGATTCTCCTATTAAGGTGAATCCTCCGTTGGTAATCACTGCTTTACAGGACTTAAGGTCTTTGAAAAATTGATTTTCATTAAATTTCCTGAAACAGAGATTTTCCTCAACATTTTCGGTTTTATAACCATATACTACAAATTTTTCATCTACAGATTTAAGCAAATTAATAAGCCTCTTATTTGAATCGCTTGTTTGATAAACAAGCACATAATCCCCAATTTTTGGTTTGAGGCTTAAAATTTCCTCCCTCAGAATCGGAGGGAAAAGAGCTGCTTTATCTTTATTTTTAACCTCTGGATAGAAAAAAGTAGTAATAAGGTATCTACGGGGCCTTATTATAAAAGATCGGATTACACCCACCGCTTTGAGCCGATCACGTGAATATTTCTCCGGTACTTCAATCCTACATTGAGTGATAATGTGCATATTATCTATACTTATCAATGGTATTCTCATCAGTTTACTTAGAAGATTTGAATAAAATTCAAAGTCTGAAATTATTATATTAGGCTTAAACTCCTCTGCAACCTTATAAAGAAGTTCAAGATTATCTTTTAAGTCTCTAGGCAGATTCCTCATTGCCTTTAAGAAAGTTTGTGTGTTATTTACAGAATTTTCTTTATATACTGTGTTAAATCCATATATGCTATAGACATTATTGTATCTTTCTGAAAGGTACTTGTGAGCTCTTCCACTGGCAAATATAATAACTTCGTTTTTTTCAAGCAGATATTTTATTATAACCGAACTTCTAATTGCATGACCCATTCCCTCTCCACATACAGCATATAGAATTCTTTTTTTATCTTGAGAATGCCCAAAATTGTAATTTAAATCTTCAGCGCTTATTTTCTTTCCTAAAAAATCGTATAACGTGCTTTTTGTGTATTTAAAGGCAAGATCTTTTATTCCTTCTTTCTCAAGTCGCCTTGTTGATACCAAAAGCCGAGGTTTTCTCAATACCTTAAAAGAACCTAGTTTCCCAATTCTCTCGATATAATCGCTGTCTTCTCCAAAGTCAAGAGTTTCATCAAAACCATCTATTTTATTGTGGAGTGATTTTTTTGTTAAAATCCCATAACATCCTGCTCCATGGGGTTTTATAGATTCCACACTCTTCATGAAAAAATTAGCAAAATTATGGAGTATTTTATCGATTTTACGGTCGCTAAGAGGAATAATTTGTGTTATAGCAATTCCCAAGTCATTGTCTTTAAACTCTTCTAAGGCAGATTCAAGATATCCATCAGTCAATACAACATCTGAATCAAGAAATAACAAATATTCTCCTCTAGATATCTTAACTCCATTATTTCTTCCCACAGCAGGTAATCCCCCTTCTACTACGTTACATCCATATGATTCTGCAATTTCTCTAGTACCATCTTTTGACCCTGCGTCAGCTACAATAACCTCATGATCAGTGAAATCCTGACTTTTAATACTTTTGAGTAATTTAGGAAGGTATTGCTCTTCGTTGTAGGTGGGGATTATAATACTGAGTTTCATGTCATCATCTATATATCTGTTTTTAAGACTATTTTTTTTTTAACGCATTAAATAAAACCTTATAATAAAAACCTATTTTTAAGTTATCATTCTAATAAAAAAATGTTCTCAATAAAAAAAATCGGAAATTATCCCTTATATCTAATAAAATTGGAAAATTTTAATTAAAAGCAGTTTTTTAGAAATAATAGCAAAACGTAAGTACATAATCGGATATAATAGGAAGACCATTATATCAAATGTAAATAAAATCATTTTTCGAGGTTATTTTATGCCAGAAACTATTATTCTGAATCAAAGTGAAATAAAAGAACTTATTGATATGAAAGAAGTTATTAAAACTGTAGAAACTGGATATAGAGAACATGCAAAACGTAGAGTGCAAATGCCGGCGAAAAAATACCTGTTTTTTAAAAAATATAATGGTGACCTCCGGATAATGCCGTGTTATATAAGGAGTATGGATGAATCTGGGGTAAAATGTGTTAATGTACATCCCGATAACCCTAAAAAATACAATTTGCCCACGGTGATGGCTATAATTGAACTTGTAGATCCGAAAACAGGTTTTCCCATTGCTATTATGGACGGAACATGGATCACAAATATGAGAACAGGGGCTGCAGGAGGAGTTGCAACCAAGTATTTAAGTCGTGAAAATTCTGAAACACTTGGTATTGTTGGAGCTGGTAAACAGGCATTTACTCAACTCATGGCCTTAAATGAAGTTATGGAAATTAAAAAAGCCAAAGTTTTTTGCAGAACTTGCGCCTCCAGGCAAGGTTTTGCCAATATGGCATCACGTGAATATGGTTTTGACGTAAAAGCTGTAGATAGTGCAAAAGAGGCTGTTGAAAACGTTGATGTTGTTATAACTGTGACACCCGCTAAAGATCCCATCATAAGACCAGAATGGATCTGCAAAGGGACGCACATAAACGCGATGGGTGCCGATGCACCTGGAAAACAGGAATTAGTAAATGAATTGCTTCTAAAAGCTAAAATAGTAATTGATTGCTGGGAACAGGCACGTCACAGTGGAGAAATCAACGTTCCAGTATCTGAAGGTCTTCTAGAAAGAGAAGATATTCATGGAAAGATTGGAGATGTGATAATTGGCAAAATACCAGGAAGAGAATCTGATGACGAGATCACGGTTTTTGATTCCACTGGACTGGCTGTTCAGGATATAACAACCGCATGGAAGGTTTACGAGAGAGCTTTGCAGATGGATATCGGCCAGAAAACAAACTTCCTAGATTAAATATTTAATAACATTAAATTTATACCCATAAAGATTCAAAAATTGTTATGGTGGTTGGATTGTACCAAGACAGAGTATACATAAATGATGTTTTTAATAAAATGGGGCACATTTTTGAACGTTTTAAATTTTTAATGCGCTCCAAATCATTTAATAAGGAACAAGTTGAGGCTATAGATCATCATCTCACTGAGATTATGAAGATTCTTAATAAATGTAACTGATTTTAATCTTGAACCATAAAATCAGGAAATTTTTATTTTTTAACTTACAAGAGATTTATAGAGTGATTTGATTGATTGAAACAATTTTATTTATAGCTACGTCCTTTCTGGTTGGATTATCTGGATCTATTGTGCCTGGTCCTATGTTAACTGTTACCATTTCTGAATCAATAAAAAAAGGGTTTAAAGCTGGGCCATTGGTTGTTTCTGGTCATATAATGGTAGAAATAGCTTTAATAATAGCTATTTTAGCTGGTTTGGGCTGGATAATAGGTTCAAAAATAGCTTCCCTTGTCATTGGTTTTGTTGGAGGGAGTGTACTGGTTTTTATGGGGATAAGTACAGCAAAATCACAGAAAAGCCTATCAGAAGCTTCTAAAAACGATACTATGAATCAAAGATACGGATCAGTGGTTGGTGGAGTCATAACAAGCATCTCAAACCCTTATTTCTTTATATGGTGGGCTACAATTGGTTGTGCTTTCATGTTAAAAGGTCTTGAACTTGCAGGCCTTTTTGGACTTTTTGGGTTCCTGATTGGACACTGGTCTGCAGATCTGAGTTGGTATAGCCTTGTATCCTTTTTTTCAAGTAGAGGATCAAAAATAATGAACGATAGATCCTACAGGACAGTTATGAAAATATGTGGCGCATTTTTAATTGTTTTAGGAGTTTATTTTATCATATCAACCCAAATGAATTAAATATTAAATTTTTTATGAATTAATAAAGATTTTCACATTTTATTAGAAAAAATCAATTGTAAAATAGCATTTTACGATAAAAAGAATAAGTTTTAGGATCTATTATTCAAAAATTAGTACTTATCTGTATTAATTCAGTTTTTTATAAGAATGGGAATGCCTATTTTAGACCCAATTGTTGCAATTTTTATTGCATTACTGGTATTAAAGACTGCATTCAAAGTTGGACGTGAAAATATAAGTAGTATAATGGGTAAAGTACCATCGCAAGAAATCTTGAATGATATAAAGGCTGCAGCATTATCTGTGGAAGGTGTGCAGGGAATTCATGATGTAAGAGTAAACTATATGGGACCATATGCTTCAGTTGAGTTGCATGTAGATGCAATGGGTGATTTAAACCTCAAAGAGGCTCATGATATCGCACATCAAGTTGAAGAAAATATAATTGAAAACGTAGATGTTGTAGCCATGGTAGGCGTTCACGTATGTCCCGTAGACGAACATGGAGATTTTTGCATTGATTAAATTCTGATTAAACTCTTTTTAAATAAATTCTAAAGTTATCTATAATTTTTTTCTATTTAATTTTTATATAACTTATTTCATATTTTTCTATTTTCAAGTGATAATTAAAAGGATTTTTAAAAAATTATAAGTTTGAACACATTTTTCGCTCCTATAATTAATAGAATCAATTTTGATAGTAAAAATAATAGAATTATATACTGTTACAACATAACTAATCATGCAATGAAAGCTGTTGTATTCGATAATTCAGGTACACTTATAAAAAGATACAGGGCAATGAAAGACCTTAGAACAGGAGTAATTTGTGACTTTATTAGCTCATTGGATGTTGTGGACTGTGATTCCAAAAGAGCGCTTGTTGTTTTACAGACAGACCCTTCAAAATGCATAATCAATGCTAAACCTAACCAAACAATCTATGAATTCATCATGCGAAACAAAATAGATTTTGATATAAGCTATTGTGCATTTGATATTGAAAAAAAGGAGTTATTAAAAGCAATTGAAAATGATAGAACGCCGGTGAGCGATATCCAGGATACAATAAAAGCAGTGATTGAAAAAAAATATAATGTACAGATATGCAGTGGATCTGGCTTTATAGTTAACATAGAAAAGAAAAAAATTGAATTTACCATAACTGCCGGTGGAAAAATCTTTCAAGAAGTTCTAGATGTTATCAAAAAGTTAAAGAAACGAAAAATTGACATTTTTGTGGCATCAGGAGATAGAAAAGGTTCCCTGGAGGAACTAGCCAAGTTCATTGGGATCCCTAAAAAGAATGTCTTTGGAACTGCAAATCCAAAAAGAAAAAGGGATATCATAAAGGAACTAAAGAAAAAATATCAGGTTATGATGGTTGGAAACAGTGTAAACGATGTCCTTGCATTAAATGAGGCTGATATCGGAGTTTTAACGCTTCAACAGAAAGAGAATACATCCGAAAAAGTATATGATGCTGCAAATGTGGTAATAAACAATATAGAAGAGATTCTTGAGATTTGGTAAAAAATAGATAATTTTATCCATTAACCTTTTATTCATCTAAAAATTAATTATTTTCCCTTATCTTCTTCATTCTTTTATTTATTTCTTTTATAATAAATGAAAAACAGAACAGAACAATTATTTTCAAAAAAAACCTACCAACTAAACATTAATCTTTTTTATGTTATAAGCATGTTTCTATTTTGCTTCCCCCTCTCTACAGAAATATCCTTGGGGTTCCCCGATTACCAGATTGTATTCCTCCCAAATAGGACATTCACCACATTTACATGTTTTGTTGGTGTCTATATCCCTGCATGTAGCTTTACCAGTCCCACAATATACTCCTGGAACCTTATCGGATCCCATCATCATAGGACTGTCTAAGTCTTGCTGCGTTATTAAGAGCATCATTTTCTTTTTATCTTTCACACATTGACTTTCAATTTGGACAGCACATTTCGTACATAAACATTTTTTAATGTTTTCCATATTAAATTCGATTTTGCCCATTTATATTCTCCAACTATCTATTTAAAGTTTATTTACCGGTTTCTAGAATTTTAGATGGTTTTTTTCATGAAAAAAATTAAGAAATATGCTAAACTACTCCACGAGGGGCTTATGAAGGTTAGAGCAATTGCAATCAATGCAGCAATAGGTAAAACTAAATTAACTCTTTTAGAAGCATCTATTGTTTCGCGATCTAAGCTTTCATCGAGAAAATTTTTTCGATCCGCATAACGCCAGTTTAAACCATATAATACTCCAATAATAAACATGTTTATATGAAAAAAGATCATTGGGACCTGATAATTACCATAATCGCCTACTAAGTTCGTAGAGAACGGAACAAGTGCCACAAACATCAACCATAAAAAATTTATCCACAAAAGAGTGGTGTCAGCTTTTTTTATTAGATAAAACTGTTGATGATTTACTCGCCAGAATATGGCCAATAAAATGAAACTCAACGCATACATCCAAAATTTATGTGACATGCCAACTAAAGCCTGCCAAATCGCTGCATTTGAAGCTGGAGAGACTATCTGAGGTACATCAAGACTTAAAACTAATAGAGTCATAGCAATAGCAAATATACCATCTACTAGCGTTTCAATACGCGCAGTTGTCATCCAAACATTTTGATTCGCAGATTCATTTGTCATTTTCTGTGTAACCCCCACTAGGATTTCAATGCCGAGAATTGTTTCAAAAATAAAGTTCTATCTTGAAACTATTTAATTTTTAATATTTTGTTAGGGTAACTGGAAAATTATGATTTTTAATTTATTATACGTTTTTAACAAATTAAAATATTCGATAATTTCTTCTGGATATAAGTATCTACTATCTTTATTTGATTGTAAAAATTGAAGTTCCTATCTATTGAAATGAAATTATTAAATCTCTGCTTTTTAAAACATTTTCATAATCATTTAGTTCAATAACCACTTTATCAATCCCACTTAAAATCTCTAAATCAAGTGATCCTTCACCTAAAGTAAGATGCTGGTCTTTTTTTCCATTGTTGTCACTTACATGATAATATAAGATATTATTTATATTAAAAAAAGAAGCAGGATTCGCTGTTGTATTTGCATGACCTAGGTCCACTGTTGCATAGCATCCACACCTATCCACAAATAATTGATGCTCTGCTGAGCTATTGCAAAAATACGCATATCTGTTGGGCATATTTTCCACTGAAAAGTTTATTCCCACTTCCTCACTGTATTCATTAACTTCTTTTAGGGTTTCAATGGAATAATGCATTCCTAAATTTCTCACTCTCTCTTCTAAACGGTGGATCATGCCTGGATGAGTTGTAACTATAGACGATTCTATCTTTGCTGCCAGATCTATAGTTTCCTTTAACTGCAGCAGAGTTTCCTGTCTTATTCCCGGGTTAAGGCTTGCCGGGTTTAGATCAATGGTAGGAGAGTGTAGGAAAATGTCTATATCATAAGAATCAAAAATCTCAAAATCAATTGTATTGACCATTAGAACATTTCTAGGCCAATATGGACCCTCACATAGTATCTCAATTAATTGAAACCCATCTTTTGAAGCTATTTCAAGAAATTGATCAAATGATCCCATAAACAATGCCAGTGTTGAAAATCCAATCTTCATGTTGGTATATTATCACAACTGTCTATATATATGATAAAAATGATTCAATAAAATGTTCCAACAATTAAGTACAACTAAATATAATTTAATTAAATGTCCAAAAACTGAATATTCCCAATATTAACATTTTTTAAATGTTTTTGAGCTTCTTCAAGACATTTTAGGGTCTGTTTTTTCGGTGTGACTGGCATGTCACGCATCATAAAATCAGGATGAAAAACCAAAAGAGAATAGGGAATTTCATCATTCAGTTCTGCTATAAATTTGGCAATACTAGCCACTTCAACTTCATCCACATATCCTGGTACCATCAAGGTGGTTGCACTTAGAAAAGGCATATCCTGCCTTTCGTTGAACCTCGCTGCCAATCTTTCAAAGTTCTCATATGAAGCTCTGTTTGAAACACCAGTTAAGGCAAAACTCAAATTTTCATTAAAACATTTCAAATCAAATTTAATATTTCCCCCACTTTCTATGGATATTTTTGCTGCTTTATCCACCAGTTTTTTGTTTCCACAACCATTCCATTCCCAGCAGATTCTAAGTATGTCCCTTAAATCCTGAACTTGTTCAGATGCTTTAATGGCGAATGGAAGCTGTGGTTCAGGGGAGCCTCCAAAAAAGCATACACAGGATATATTTTTAATAATTTTTATATGCTTTTTAAATCCATCAATATCAACGTATGGAGCCTTATTAAGGTCTTTATGATAATGATTTTGGCAGTATAAACAGTCGAAATTGCATGCATAAAAAAAAACCGCTAAATTGGTGTAACCATATTCAGTTCCATGTGAATATGTATATTCTGGATATCCTGTATCAGTGCAGCCAGGACAAAACCATGAAGCACAGCAATTTGTTGGTAAAGAGTCTAAATATGTCAAAAGAAGTGCTTTTTCAGAACTAACCAAAGAACGGGGTTTTCCTTCTTCATTCCATCTTAAACCACAATATCCAATATCTCCAGGAGCCATATTGCACTCATTGGAACATATATCACAGTTTATGCCTTTATTTTTTGGTGGTAACGGTGGAAGATTGAATTTTTTTCTTATATTCCCATGAACATTTATTAACATATTATGGCTTGCTTTATCATGCCTTATGCATTCTACACATAATTTTAAAGTATCTGAAATGAAAATACTTTTTTTTCCACAGATTTTACATTCATTAATTGTGGTTGATGACCTGAATCCAAACATTGTTTTATGTTTGTCCTTTATAAAAAAAATTTTTTACCCTTTAAAAAATTTAAGATAATAACCAAACCTTTATATAGGAATTTGATATATCAAAAATAATTATATCAAAAATTGATATATTTGAAATTTCATAGAGGTGTGAATTAATGGATAATGAAGAAGCACCCATAAAGAATGACTCCAAGGAACCTTACTTAAAGGATAGTGAAGAGGAATATTCAAAAAAATCTCTAAAAACCCATATAAAATCCATTAAAGAGCATAGGAAAATGTTTAAAAATTTAAAGAAATATGATAGAAAACTTATAAGAGGTTTTATGAGAGGTTTTGGTAAAACCATGATGCTGTGGCTTATTAGCAAGAAAAGGCAGCATGGATATGAGATAATGACCCAGCTCCATGGAGCTTCTCCAGTCAAGGCAAAGATTAAGATGCCTAGTCCCAGTATGATATACCCTGTGTTGCATGATCTGGAGAAAAACGGATTGATAAAAGGAAGTTGGGAGCATCATGGAAAGCGGAAACTGAAATACTACGAAATAACAAAGGAGGGTACTGAAACACTTTCCAGAATCAGAAATCTCTTTAAAAATCGTGAAACTAATCTGTATGAAGAATTTGTTGAGGATATGTTCTTTAAATGAATGGATGTGAACTTATGAAATACGCTATAGAAACCTTCGATCTTACTAAGAAATATGGCAATTTTGCAGCAGTAGATACTCTGAATATGAAGATCGAAAATAAAAGTATATTTGGATTTTTAGGTCCAAATGGAGCTGGTAAAACCACTACCATAAAGATGCTTACATGTCTTATCCCACCAACATCTGGAACCGCGAATGTAGCGGGATATGACATAATAAAATATCCAAACGAAGTAAGACAAAAAATAGGAATGGTTCCACAGCTTGTAAGCCTTTACGGTGATCTTACGGCTCGAGAAAATGCTGAACTTTGCGCTGATTACTATGGATTACCTAAAGATCTCAAAGCGGAAAGAATTGACGAACTTATGGAATTGGTTGACATTAAATATGCAGAAAATAAGATGGTTAAACAGCTTTCTGGTGGTCAAAAACAAAAAGTATCAGTAGTTGCCAGTTTGATCCACCAGCCAGACATTCTGTTTCTGGATGAACCTACAATTGGTCTAGATCCCACCACCAAACAAGTTTTATGGGAGCTTATCGAGGAACTGAACAGTAAAGGTCATACCATAATTCTATGCTCTCATGACATGTATGAAGTGGATCTTCTCTGTGAAAATGTAGGTATAATTAACCAGGGAAAACTAGCTGCCTTTAACACTCCACAAGCCCTTAAAGATCAGATGATGGCTGAAGAAAAATCTGCTAAACGATCTAGAATGAGTGAAATTGTTTCAGAAATCGAAAAAAAATCTTCACCAGCCATAAACGGGACTATTGATGAATTGAAAGGAATCATAGTAGATTCAGAAAAAGAAAACGGTGAATACAGAGAAATTAGTATTTTGATAAATAATTTGAATGATGAGTTGGTAGCAAAGATGACTAGGCTTCCGGTAGTGTTCGAAATCAATGAACATCATTCTGGAAGGATAAAAATGGATATAAGTAAATGTGATAATGCTGTAAATGATGTTATTTGGACTATTATAAAAAATGGTGGTAATATAACATCAATATCAACGCAAGACCCTTCATTAGAGGATGTTTTTGTAAAAGTGACTGCTCGAGAGAAAACAGAGGGTGAGTAAAATGGAAACCAAAAAGATCATGTGGATGCTTAAAAAGGACCTGATAGTCCTATGGAGACATAAACCACGTTTATTTTCCATCTTCCTTTTCCCCATACTTATGATCGCCCTTTTCGGTTATGGTATGGGAGGATCCATTGAAAACATTCCAGTGGTGGTGGTGAAACAGACAGATGGTCCGGTGACCGATGCCACCCTTAACGCCATTAAAGATACGTCGCTTTACAATGTGAAGGATATAATCAATGACCCCCAACGGGGGCGGGAAATGGTGGAATCGGGACAGGTGAAGGCAGCCATTTTACTGCCTCCTGATTATGAAAATCTTACAAGCAGCAACTCTAAGTCGGTGGTGATCTACGTTGATTCATCTGATCAAATGGCCACCCAAGCGTTGGTTCCTGCAACACAAGCCCTATTCAGCCAGATATCTGCCAAAATAGGAATGCAAAAGCTGGAAGCCATGGGAGTACCGTCCACATCTGTCCAGGTACAGTCCCAGGGAGTTCAAACTTCATCTCCACTGGCCGGGATAAACTTCCAGAACATCATGAACTCAATTAATTTCCAGATCAACAAAATCTATGGGGACATTAAATACATTGACTTCTTGGTGCCTGCAATTCTGGCCATGACCGTTATGATGGGGGCCATGATGAGTATGGGAGAGTCACTGGCTGGGGAACGTGAACGAGGAGAACTTGCAAGGCTCTTCATGACTCCTACTAGCGTTGCTACCGTTGTAGGAGGTAAAATCATATCAAGACTAGTCATACAAACTTCAACTTCCATGGTACTGATCGTGGCGGCCATAATACTGTTTGGTATTACTATAAACGGTAGCATGGCACTTACCATACTGCTACTGATACTTTCAGCATTGTGTTTTGTAGGTTTTGGGATAATGGTTTCTGCCAGGGTCGGTACCCAGGAAGACTACATCCAGATGGTGATGCCCTTCACCATGCCCATGATGTTCATATCGGGAGTATTCTATCCTCTGGAAACCATGCCATGGATATTCCAAAAAATAGCATACTTAGCACCTTTAACCTATGCTAACGACGCATTAAGGACTGTGATGTTGAAAGGAGGGGGTTTGGGAGACATATGGGTTGATGTAGCAGTGTTATTAGGATTCACACTACTGTTCTTTGCATTAGGTGTTACTAGATTCAACAGAGATATTTAAAATAAAATCGTGAAAAATGTATATAAATTTAATTAGGTGGTAAAATGTTGAGAATAAAAAATATATTCATAGGATTGGTTATGATGTGTATCTTGCTCTGCCCTGTGGCGGCTGGGGCAGATTGGTTAATGTTCCACGAAAATCCAGAACACACTGGTTATATGGATGAAGCAGCTGATTTCACCCCAAGTACTTGGTCATTTAAGACAGGTGAAGCTGTAAAGTCATCAGCAGCTATCTTTAACAGCATATTATATGTGGGTTCTGAAAATGGAAGAATATATGCAGTAAATATGGAAGATGGAACCAAATTGTGGGATTATAAAACGGAAGGAGGTATAGTATCCTCTCCAGCTGTTTACAATGAAACTTTATATGTAGGTTCACTTGATGGTTATTTATATGCACAAAAAACCAGTAATGGAGATGTTAAATGGAAATTCAAAACCGGTAATTCTATTGAATCTTCTCCCGTGGTAAATAGAGATAAAGTATATGTAGGATCCAACGACGGACGGATATATGCAATAGATATAAAAAATGGTACCGAATTGTGGGAATTCGCAACAGGTAACGCCGTAAGATCATCTCCATTAATTAATAACAATACTTTGTTTGTGGGATCAGATGATGGAAAGATTTATGCCATAGACATCAATAACGGTAAAAAGCTATGGGAGTATACCACAGGAGATGCTATAAAATCGTCGCCAGCAATTTACAACGATACTTTATATGTTGGATCTGATGACGGGAATCTCTATGCAATAAATTCTACAGACGGTTCATTGAAATGGAAATACAACCTTGGTAATCCAGTTAGATCATCTCCAACAATTGACAAGAATGACAACAGTTTGTTTATAGGATCAGATGAAGGTAACGTTACCTGCCTTGATACACGGAGTGGAGAATTAAAATGGTCATATAGAACGGGAGGAGCAGTAAAATCAACCCCTGCAATTTTTAAAAATAAGATCGTTTTTGGTTCAGATGATGGGGCAGTTTATATCTTAAACAAATACACTGGCAAAGAAGAATGGAAATATTCACCAGGATATTACCTACTGAACTATCCAATTCATTCATCTCCTGTTGTTTATGGAAATATGATCTATGTGGGTGTGAATGATGGCTACATCTATGCTCTAAATGCAGAAAAAACACAAGGACCTACAACAATCTACGCATATTATATAGGCGGAGCAATAGTCATTATAATATTGGGATTAATAGCTATAAGAATGATAAGGAGGAGGCGAAAAG
>VGTM01000011.1 GCA_016874685.1 Methanobacteriota archaeon | reverse complement strand
AGAAATCCACACATGAAGGATTAAGAAACTACATAAAAGGCTCTGTTAAAGAAGGGGTGGGTGCAGGCGGAGCTATGATGGCAGCAATCTTGAAAGATGTTCCAGTTGAGGAAATTAGGATGAATATAGAGGATTTATGCTTTAAAATGTTTTAGTAATTTAAAAATGGCTTTTAATTTAATTCAATTTTAAAATTCAATTATAAACGAATTTAATTTAAATTATAATAAATAATAATCATGCATTTTCTGAAATCCCCAGATATTAAGAAAAAAACTATAAAAAAATTTATATATGGATTTTTACCATCGAAAAATGTTATTTTAGTGGGTATTGGGTTTTATATTGTAGGATTTTTCTTTGCATATCTTAAACCAGATCAAGCCATGCAAATTTTCAATGGAGGCTTCTATCTCGGCGATATAGAAGCTAAAATAAGCCTACCCCAAAACATTACGCCCAGTTATCTCAGAAATCAGTTTATTAATTATTTAGGGGCAGTATCTTTCAATATTTTTATAAATAATGTATTAATTGCTTTTTTATGCATATTTACTGGCATAGCCATTATTCCAGTTATTTTGGTGGGTCTATTTTCGTTTACAGGCTCTATCACCTACCTTTTAATTGCCAAGTTGGGCTTTTTTAAAGCTATCCTAATACTTTTAGGGTCATTTCATCTATATTTTGAACTTTTAGCCGGATTATTGGCCATAGAAGCCTTTTTAGAGTTTTATGAGTCGTTAATAATTTCAAGCAGGACGCATACACCCAATAAATTTAAAAAATTTAAAAGGGACATTCTAAATAAATTCCTACCTTTAATACTAAGGATTATATTGCTTTTTGCTATAGCCAGCTTACTTGAGGTTTTCTGGAGTACCTGGTGGGTTTACATCCTAACTAAGCAATATGTATCTTGGTACGATTTTTATATGGGTGTTTATTCGTGCATGGTAACTTAAAATTAATAAAGAGCTTTTTTTAAAATGTTAAATACAAATTTTCGACATTATTCTTTGGATCCATCTTTTATTTAACAAAAACTTTAAATAACTTTTTATTAGAAAAATATTTTCTGCTTATAGTTTTATAAAATAGAAATTGAAACATGAAAAAAGGCATTAGGAAACTAAAATGAAATTTGAAGACATCTATGGAGCTAAAATAATAGATCTGGCGCTTAATATTGGAGATAATCTGATTATATCTGACTTACATTTTGGTTATGAGGAAGCCCTCAATGCTGATGGAATAATGGTCCCTAAATTCCAATATGAGAAGATCATCGGGAGGCTAGATGACATTTTTTCCACAGTAGATCCAAACACAATTATAATCAACGGAGATTTAAAACACCAGTTTGGTAAAATAAGCAGACAGGAATGGAAAGAAGCCATAAGTTTCATAGATTTTTTAAGAGAACATGTAGAGAAAATCATTTTAATTAAGGGAAATCACGACAACTTCACCAAATTTATAGCTAAAAAGATTGATTTAAAGGTGTATGATAGTTTTTCCCATGAGAAATTCCTTATTTTACATGGACATAAGATCCCTAAAAATTACGCAGAAATTAAGGAAGATACACTCATAATTGGACATGAACATCCATGTATTGGACTTCGAAGCGGAGAGAGACTAGAAAAAATTAAATGTTTCCTTAAAGGAAAATTCGCTGATAAAAATCTGATAGTGATGCCATCGTTTAATTTCGTAACAGAGGGTTCAGATATCCTTCAAGAAAAACCACTGTCACCTTTCCTAAAGAATCCCTCATTGTATGATTTTGAGATTTTTGGGGTTGAAAATTTTGAGATACTATACTTTGGAAAATTAAAACAGCTAATGGCATCAAGAGAACAATTCTTATAATTTTTATTTTATTTTTTTTAAAATCCACAAAAATTCATGATAATAAAACGTCATAAATGGTTTGAAGCTATAAAATACGCAATTTCATCTAAAAAACAGAAAAAGTGAATGAAATAACATAAAACGATAAAATAAAAAGAAAAATACATTTTAAAGACAAATAAATGATGGATATGATAGAAAAACAGGAAAAACTTTACAGAGACGAGGAAATATACGAAATCTTACATCCACTGGTTAGAAAGTGGTTTAGGGACAAATTTAAGGGATTTTCCAAATCACAGAAATATGCTATAATGGACATACACCAGAGAAAAAATGTACTGATTTCATCACCAACAGGCTCTGGAAAAACCCTAACAGCATTCCTATCCATAATCAGCGAGCTAATAACACTGAAAGACCATGATAAGCTTGAAGATAAGGTTTACTGTGTTTATGTATCCCCGCTTAAAGCCCTAGACAATGATATTGAAAAGAATTTAAGAGAACCATTATCTGAACTTGAGGAAATGGCTGAGAGGGAATTTGAAATTCGTGTGGCTGTTAGAACAGGGGATACCACCCAGTATCAGAGATCAATTATGCTTCGAAAACCCCCCCACATACTGATCACCACTCCTGAGTCATTAGGGATTATTTTATGTGCACCGAAATTTAGAGAGAAATTTAAGGATGTAAGATATTTTATTGTTGATGAAATCCATTCACTGGCAGATAATAAAAGAGGGGTTCATTTAAGCCTGTCTCTGGAAAGATTACAGAATCTGGCTGGACGATTTACAAGAATTGGGTTAAGTGCAACTGTACATCCCCTCCAGAAGGTTGCCGAATTTTTAGTGGGTTATGAGAATGGTGAGGTTAGAGATTGCAAAATAGTGGATGTCAATTACCTAAAAAAGCTGGATATGAAGGTTCTCTGCCCTGTTGAGGACATTTTAGGAGCTGATCCTGAAGAGATGAATACTGCTACATATAATTTGCTGGATAAACTCATAAGTGTACATAAAACAACTTTGATATTTACCAATACCAGAAGCGGTACAGAGAGTGTAGTTTTTAATCTAAAAAAGCGTTTTAAGGATAAATACAACGATGAAAATATCATGGCCCACCATTCATCCCTTTCCAAGGAATTACGCCTTGAAACCGAAAATAACTTGAAAAAAGGGGAGTTAAAGGTGGTGGTTTCATCCACATCCCTGGAGCTGGGAATAGATATTGGTTATATTGATCTTGTAATACTTGTAAGCTCTCCAAAATCAGTATCAAAAGCCCTACAGCGTATAGGACGAAGTGGACATCGTTTACATGAAAAATCGAAGGGAAGGATCATAGTTGTGGATAGGGACGATTTAGTTGAGTGTTCTCTTATCCTAAAAAATGCTATAGAAGGTAAAATAGACGAAATACATATCCCTGAAAACTGCTTAGACGTGCTCTCACAGCATATATATGGAATGGCCATTGAAGACAGGTGGGATATCGATACAGCTTATTACCTCATAAAGAGAAGCTACTGTTACAGAAATCTAACCGAGAACGATTTTTTAAGCGTTCTAAGTTATCTGGCAGGTGAATATACCAGCCTAGAAGATAGATATGTATATGCAAAAATTTGGGTTGATTATGATACTAATATGTTTGGAAAAAGAGGGAAATTAGCTAGAATGCTCTATGCCACCAATATAGGCACCATTCCTGATAGAACTGCTGTGAGAGTAAAATGCGCTGGTCAGGTAGTTGGGCGCATAGAAGAAGATTTTATGGAAAAACTGCGTAAGGGTGATACTTTTGTCCTGGGTGGGTGTATCTATAGATTTAATTATGCCCGGGGTATGACAATAAATGTAACTCCATCTTCAAGCCCCCCAACCATTCCTTCATGGTTCTCAGAACAGTTACCCCTCTCCTTTGATCTAGCAATTGAAATACAGAGGTTCAGGGCGCTCATGGAGGGAAAATTTGAATATGGCAGGAGCAGGGAAGAAATAATAGATTTTCTTCATGAATATCTTTATATTGATTTTAACGCCGCAAACTCCATTTACAATTATTTTAGGGAGCAGCATCTGTATGCACAGATACCCAGCCAAAGGAAACTCCTTATTGAATATTACACAGGCTATGGGAATCGAAAGTTCGTTATTTTCCATTCCCTGTTCGGGCGCAGGGTAAATGACGCTTTATCAAGAGCCGTAGCTTATATGATTGCTGAAAAATCTAGGAAAGATGTGATGATATCCATATCAGACAACGGGTTCTATTTAAGTTCAGATGGTAAAATTGGGGGACTGGATGCATTTAAAAATTTGACTTCTGAAAACATTGCCGAAACCCTGACAAAAGCCATTGATAAAACTGAAACCCTTGCAGGGAGATTCAGGCACTGTGCCGGACGATCTCTCATGATACTTAGAAGATACAAGGGAAAAGAGAAAAGCGTCTCGAGACAGCACATAACAAGCAAAATACTGCTTAATTTCGTTAAAGGACTGGACGATAACTTTTCAATACTCAAAGAAGCCAGAAGAGAGGTAATCGAAGATTTCATGGATGTTAAAAATGCTAAAAAAGTTCTTGAATTGATTGAAGAAGGTAAAATGGACATAGAACAGATCAACACAAGAATCCCATCACCATTTGCCTTCAATCTGATTGCTCAGGGTTATTTGGATGTCCTAAAATATGAAGAGCGAATAGAATTTATAAAACGGATGCATCAGGCCATAATAAATGAAATAGAAGGATAAAGGCTTTAAAATTAATAAATCCTCTGATTTATCATTTAATGGAATGATTTATTGATTATTATCAAATACATGATCCAAACTAAATGATTCAAAGTCTTCTTATTATAATAAAAATTAATTTATTTATAGGAGGAATACAATGGATGAAAAAGTTATAGATAAAGGATTAGTCGCCTACTGTGGTCTTTACTGTGGGGACTGTTTCGTTTTACCGGCAGATGATTCCTGATTTTGCAGCAGACTTGAAAAATGAACTGAATGGGTGTAATTTCAAGAAAAATGCAGATTTTTTCGCTGAGCTGCCTTTTTTTAAACCATTTAAATACTATGATAAGTTTAATGAATTGTTGGGTGTTTTAGAAAACCTGCGTTGTGATAAAACCTGCAGAGGCGGTGGAGGCTCACCTGTCTGTGAGGTAAGAGGCTGCTGCCAGGACAATGATATTGAAGGATGCTGGGAATGTGAAAAATTTGAAACCTGCAAAAAACTCAAATTTTTAAAGGCGATCCATGAAGACGCCCATATCTGTAATTTACGAATACTCAAAGAAAAAGGTGTTGAAAAGTTCATTGAAGGAGAAACATATTGGTAGCCTTCAAGAGAATTTAATTTTTTAAAAAGGAAATTGGAAACTTAAGAGTTTTGATATTTATTTTAAACCTTTGTAATTTCTTTTTCGATGTTACTCTTATCTAGACTATAAATTAAAAAAGTTCTTTATTATCTAATATTTTAACCTTTAAAAAAATAAATAAAAGGATAAAAAAATCGATTTTATTTATACATTAAGGTGATAATTAACACCAAAATCCCCACGATCCAGCAGTAGTAGGCAAATATCATCAGACTTTTCTCTCTTAGGATTTTTAACATCCATTTAATGGCAAAATAGCCGGAAATTATTGCGGCTACTGTGCCCACCGCAAAAACCACAATATCATAGTTGTGAAAACCTTCTGCAAACATATCATTGATCTTCACAAAAACTGCGCCTAAAATGGCTGGTATGGCCAGTAAAAATGCAAATCTTGCTGATAATTCCCGTTCAATCCCAGATAACAGACCAGTTACTATGGTAGCGCCGGATCTTGAAATTCCGGGGGCTATGGCAAATCCCTGAGCAATACCAACTGCCAGGGCATTTTTAAATGTTATTTCGCCAACATCTTTATGTCCTTTACCCCATTTCTCACCAATCAAGAGTAAAAATCCAGTTATTATCAATAAAACAGCAACATATTGTACAGAGCTAAATAAATTCTCAAAGAAGTCTTTGAATAGATATCCCATCAAAGCTGTGGGGATGGATCCTATGATTATAAGCCATGCTAATCTTTTGAAGGGGTCTTCTCTTATACCTGCTAAAAAAGTTTCTTTGGATCTAAGCTGGGTAAGGCTGGATAAGAATGCCTTTATCATTTCTATTATGTCGCTTCTAAAATACCCTAAAACTGCAATAAGCGTCCCCAGATGGAGGAAAACATCAAAGGCAACACTTGATTTAACACCCAATATCTCTGGTACAAGAACCAGGTGTGCTGAGCTGCTTATAGGGAGAAATTCTGTTAATCCCTGAACTATTCCAAGGATCAATGCTTCGATTACACTCATTATATCAAATCATTTGTTATAAGTTATAACTTTTAAGTTATACGTATGGGTGTTAGTCAACGAAGGTCAACCAACCATATCTATTTTCATCAGTTCCTTCAATTATGCTGAAAAATTTTTTCTGCAGACGTTCTGTGATTTTACCTCTCCTACCAGCACCGATTTTTATTTTATCAACTGATCTAACGGGAGTAACCTCAGCAGCAGTACCAGTGAGGAAAATCTCATCAGCAATATATAACATCTCCCTGGGGAATGAATGTTCTTTAACCTTCAATCCCATATCTTTAGCCAGTTTGATTATGGTTTCACGGGTTATTCCTGGAAGCAATGATAATCCCAATGGAGGGGTATGCAAAATTTCATCTTTAACAACAAAAATGTTTTCTCCACTACCTTCACTAACCATACCAGAGTAATCAAGTAATATACCTTCATCATAGCCATTTAAGATGGATTCCATCTTGGCCAGTTGAGAATTCATGTAGTTAGACCCGGCTTTTGCCATTACAGGCATGGTGTTTGGCGCCATACGTCGCCAGGTAGAGACTCCCACATCAACTCCATTTTCAACGGCTTCTTCACCTAAATATTTTCCCCAGCTCCAGACTGCTATAACAGACTCAATGGGACAGTTAAGGGGATAAACACCTAATTCTTTATATCCTCGAAATATTATTGGTCGTATGTAACATTCTTTCAACTTATTTGTTTTGATGGTGTCTATTATGGCTTCGCAGAATTCTTCCTGGCTGTAGGGTATTTCCATCCTATAGATCTTGGCTGAATTATAAAGTCTTTCCACATGTTCTTTAAGGCGGAAAATAGCAGATCCTTTTTTTGTATTGTAACAGCGGATTCCTTCAAATACGCTGGAGCCATAATGAATTACGTGAGATAGAACATGTATATTTGCATCTTTCCAATCAACGAATTTTCCATTAAACCATATTTTTCCTGATTCATTCCATTCCATGGGATATCCCTCTTTCCATTGAAATATTGTTAGATTATGATTTATATGAACCTGGTTTTAAAGATATCATTCCATAATTTATTGGAGTATATAGGACTCATAGTTTTGAATAAAAAAAATAAAAAAACATATTTTCAGCTTATGATGCACTGTTTTATTTTATATTGAATATAATGAATAAACGGTTCTTAAAAATTAATTATAAGCCGAAATCTTTATCAATACAAAATGCCGAAATATTTAGTAAACACATATATAGTAAATTCATGTTATAAGAAAAAATTCGAAATTTTTTTTGATTTTGATTCTTCAGCAGGTTTTTATATAATATCTTGGGTTTTTGGAAAAGTATATATACAAAACCAAACTATAACACAAAAGAGGGCCCGTGGTCTAGGGGTATGATACCTCGCTTACAACGAGGTGATCACGAGTTCGAATCTCGTCGGGCCCATTTATCCAAATTAGCACATTTTTTTAAGAATTTTTTAGAATATTATCAATATAATATATACCAAGAGAGATACGAAGAATATGGTGCTTCCTTTTATAAGTGTTACTGCGAAATCTCTATCTATCATGAGAACTAGTCCATAAGATAGGAGAGCTGAAAATAAAATCAATAAAATCCTTAAAACAGCAGGAGTGGTAGTTGCCATACTTCCTATAATGTAGGTAATGGTCCAGGATAATATCAGTACAATCAATATTAGGCCGGGGGTGCTTTTTAAGATATTTACTACATTTGGTGCCCAAGAACCCAAAATTCTATCTCGCTTCCTTAAACTTCTTTTTCCACCTGTAAAATGGTAGGTTATATCACTTTTAGAACTCGATTTTGGGGTATATGCCTCATCCATCATTTCTTCTGTTTCATCTATTTCATAATCTTTCTTTGAAAATTTTTTGGCTAAACTCATAAGCCCATCTCTGTCTATGAGCTTCATGTTCCTTCTGCTAGCATAATTAATTGCCTTATCAGTGAATCCAGAGGTAGTAACAATTACCACTTTGGATGCCTTCAGAGTTTTTGCAACCATCTCCATTTCTTTTAAGACATCCAGACCAACGTTCCATCGCTCATCATAGTTTTTACATGCGACCACGACACCAACATCACCTAAAACTGTGCTTAAAACCCCATATATGTCTATAAGATGCCTGGATGTCTTGAAATTTTTATAAACCTTGAATCCAGACTCTTCCATAATCTTCGCCACGAATTCGACCAGTCTGTTTTTTTCCAATTTGCTCACCTTCTGCGCAGGATAAGGTGAATGCTAATCCTTACTAGCTATTATAATTATTTAATATTATAACTATATATTTATAATTATCATTTTTTAGATATTTTCAGGCTCTATATTTTAATATTTTCAGTTTTTTTGAATCGTTCATGAAGTCTGTCAATTTGATATTCGTATTTATCCATTTCATTAGGAAACATCAACACCTTCATTATATTAATTGTTAAAATTTTAGGTTCCAGTTTGTAATAGTTTTACTAATGGTTTTTTGCCTTAAAACAATGCATCATGTGTTTAAGATCATCTATTTCTAATTTAAGATATTCTATAATATAATTAAATGCTTTTTCACTTAAAAATGTTGTGAATTCAATGTTAATTTTCTCTCTAACCAATTACAACCCAATATTCTTCTTTTACTACTATTTTTAGCAACCTATAAATACAAAAATTAATTTATTAATATTACAGTAAAACTTTTTATAATTTAAAAGAAGTGTTTATTATGGCGTTTCATGTCATGTTAGTCCCTACTCTGGGTTGCCCTTCTAATTGCAGTTATTGTTGGAGCTCTGAGGAAGGATCTCCTGTAATGAGTATTGAAACCATTAAAGAAGTGGTTGATTGGCTGGGAGATTTTAGAGAGGGACCTGTTACCCTTACCTTTCACGGGGGGGAACCCCTACTAGCTGGCTACGATTTTTTCAAGGAAGCCCTGCCCTTACTAGCTGAGGGTTTAGGTCATCTTAAACCAGCCTTTGCTCTTCAAACCAATCTATGGAATCTTACACCAGAACTAGCCCAGCTCTTTGCTGAATATAATATTCCCATAGGTTCCAGTATAGATGGTCCCAAGGAACTGAATGATTTTCAGAGAGGAAAAGGATATTATGATAAGACCATGAGGGGTTATGAAATTGCAAAATTTCATAATCTCAAAGTAAGCTTTATCTGCACCTTCACTTCTTATTCAATAAAATTTAAGGAGGATATTTTCAATTTTTTCCTTGAGGAGGGTTTAACCCTTAAATTACACCCGGCTTTACCGTCACTACGCGATGAAAACCCTGAAAAATGGGCTCTTCCTCCTGATGATTATGGAAAATTGTTGATTTATCTTTTGGATAAATATCTGGAAAATATGGAAGACATCCAAATCATGAATATTGACAGCCTATGCAAGAGCGTATTCATGCGAAGAGGCACTGTATGCACCTATGTAGATTGTATGGACAATACTTTTACTGTAGGGCCTGATGGAAACATATATACTTGCTATCGCTTTGTAGGAATGAGGGAATATGTTATGGGCAAGGTTAGGGATAAACCTACCATGGATGACCTCTCAAAGACAGCTCCCTGGAAGCTGCTTCAAGAATACAAGAAATATGTTGATAGGGAATGTGGTAAGTGTAATTATATCAAATTTTGTCGAGGAGGATGTCCATACAATGCTATTACACCCAACAAAGGGAGAATTAGGGGTGTTGACCCGCACTGCACCGCATATAAAACCATATTCAAAGAAATAACCAACAGGGCCAATAAGGAGTTTTTAGGATCCTCAATGGGAATGGGTACCAGTGCATCACAATCTAAGAAAAAGGCTAAAGTGGGAGTGATGTCGATAATGCTTAAACGTTACTAACTAGATTATTGATTAGATCATTGGTTAATTGAGTAGCTGGTTAATCTGAAGTTACCACGAACTTACCATAAATTATCTATTTTTATCATTTAATATGCTTATACCCTATCTAACGCCATTTAAAAAGCATTTCAGTAATTTCATATCTTTTAGATAAACAGCAACACAAATCCTAAACTAAAAATCCACGAAGAAAAAATTTACGAGAAAAAATAAAATCTGCAATTTATCAGCATGTTTTCTCATGAACAGGAACCGGTTTTTAGTTATATGATATTACACCATCGCTCTGGCCACTTCTCTTACTGTTAATTTACTCAAACCCAAATCAATTAGAACACCGAATATTCCGAAATTGCCAGTGCAAATGATAGAATCCCGAAGCCTTCAGCACCCAGATATTTTGCATCATACATTATAAACAAAAATTCTAAAATATAGCTAATATAGCTAATAATTTGAGAAACAAATAATAATACTGTGTTTTTTACGATTTTTTAAATTGATCATGTACAGACCATTCTAAAATATCAGAAATTGATTTTAGATATCTCTTCTTTCTACTCTCTTTCATTATATTATTATTTATCATTATTTATCTGAAAAATTATGATTCACAGATTCAGAGATTACTTTCTCATAACACGCAAACTTTTTCAACGGTGATGTATAAACATGCCAACATGAGAATTCTCATAACAAATGATGATGGTGTAAACTCATCAGGAATCATCGCTGCTAAGAGGGCGGTTGAAGATCTGGCTGAAATAGATGTGGTAGCACCCGCTATGCAGCAGAGCGGAATAGGGCACGCATTGACATTATTCGAACCCATAAGAATTACTTCAACCAATTTGATGGATGGAAGTGAAGCATATTCTGTCTCAGGTACCCCCACCGACGCGGTGATTATTGGAATATTTGAAATAGCAGATCAAAAACCCGATCTTTTAATATCCGGCATAAATATAGGGGAAAACCTTGGAATGTCTGAGCTTACCACTTCAGGAACCATAGGCGCGGCTATGGAAGCCGCAGTACATGAAGTGCCGGCCATGTCTGTCTCACTGCAGGTTACCCGAGGTGATATCAAATTCCATGATGGACACGTTGATGTGGATTTCTCCCACGCTCAGAAGATAACAAGAAAGGTGGCTCAAAAAATCTTAGATAAAGGTCTTCCAGAAGGTGTGGATTTCCTAAATCTTAACATCCCCTCACATCCATCCACAGACAAGATCAAATTGACCAGATTAGGCAAAAGAATGTATAAAATTCACATACAAAAAAGGTTGGATCCGAGGGGAAGACCCTATTACTGGATAGATGGAGACTCTGTTGAAAGTGATGTGGAAGGAACTGATGTTTATGTCCTCAGAAAAGAGAAATGTGCCACCATAACACCAATATCCTTAGATTCCACTTCA
This sequence comes from Methanobacteriota archaeon, assembly GCA_016874685.1. GTDB lineage: Archaea > Methanobacteriota > Methanobacteria > Methanobacteriales > Methanobacteriaceae > VGTM01. The sequence goes on along the minus strand of VGTM01000011.1, from coordinate 18,864 downwards.
AATTTGGATGAAATGGCTGGGTGGCTGGTTTAAATTTCAAAAGATTAATTTGTAAAAATTTGATATTAAAATAGAAAAATCTGATATTAATTTTAAAATTATTTTTATATGAAACAGAGTAATTAAATGGAAGATTCAATGAAAATACTGGATGCAAGGGGAAGAAAAATCATCAAAGGATCAATAGTTAGATATGTTGGATTTGACACAACTGGAAAGGTTGACAAGATATGCATCTAGGAAGGCACCCCTGGGTGAGAATAGAATCTAGCGAATTATTCTACCGGGCAGATTACCTCGAAGTTCTTAAAAATGAAACAGAAAATGAAAATCCGAGTGTATCAGAATTAAAATCTGTAGAACAAAGAATTGCCAGATTAAATGGTTACCAAGGAGCAGTTGACACCGAGATATCTGCACATGCGATGGCCCAGGGTATGGTGGAGCTTAGAATACTTAAAATTCTTTTTAGGGTTTAAATCACTTTTTAATTTTATTTTGATAATATGGACTAATCAACTACGTTTATCCCTAATATGTCCTTTTCACCCTCAAAAACAGCTCTAGCTATCTGTGCACTTCCTAGAGAACCTGAAGTCTCTGGAAGCCTTACAACATTAGCAATACCTTCAAAATGGTCTTTAATTGATCCAAAAAAGTCGACTGGTTCTTCCATTGAACCAATAGATCCTGTAAGCACAATTCCATCCAGATTATTGTTAGAGATACCAGCCAATCCCCATATCTCCATCAGTATCGTCATTATCATGGTATCAAACGCCATTTCAGCCTTCGGATCTCCAGATATGAACTTTTCAATGATTTCATCTTTCGCTTGGGCTACTTTTGTCTCCACATCAGCTATTTTCACGGCCCCTGCCATGGAAAAACATTCATTGGCGGTTTTTATACCATCATCTATATCTCTAATCATCTCCAGATCCAGCGGCCCGTGAATAATTCCCATTGCCCCAATACAAGCATCTATAGCTCCTCTTATCTTTCCATCTTCAATTAATATGCTTACAGTATTTGAACTTATATCAGAGATTATCATGTTATTAAAACCAGTCTCTAGAAAGGCATTGTATGAAATACTTACCTTCTCAGCACTGGCATGATGGGAATAGGCAGCCCGGAATCTTTCATCTAGGCATGGAGTATTTTTGTGAAGCCCGGGTATCACTACAGTGGGAATTCCAGAATCCTTTATTTCATCATATACGGCCGTTCCACCACCGGTTACCTTACCAGCACCGCCAATAGATATTATTCCCCGATCTTTGACTTTTTCTATAGGGGTTATGGTTGTAAGTGAATCTCCCATAGCATATGTTATGGCCATAAGTTTTATGGAATTAAGATCTACCTGGTTAGATAGCTCCTGGAGAGCTGAAACTCTTCCTGTAGATAGATCTTCCCTTCCAATTTTAAAATGAACAGTTTCATCATTTAGGATGGTAAATGAAACTCCTGTAGTTCCATGATCCATCCCAACAAACACCAAAGATCTCACCATTTTATTTAGTTTGAATTATTTTTGAAGTCCGCAGAGTTTTCGTAGTTTTGTACCCACTTCTTCGATTTGAAGTTCTCCTTCAAGGATCCTTAACCGGTTAAGCATGGGACTTCCAGCCTGATTTTCCAGGGCCCATTCCTTGGCAAATTTACCTCTTTGAATCTCATTCAGAATTTTTTTCATTTCCATTTTGGTTTCAGGGGTTATTATCCTTTCCCTTTTTGTAAGTCCTCCGAATTCTGCTGTGTTACTCACATTACTCCACATACCAGCGAATCCCTTCTCATAGATTAGATCGATTATGAGTTTCAATTCATGACAGGTCTCAAAGTATGCAAGTTCTGGCTGGTATCCTGCTTCTACCAGAGTTTCGAAACCATTTTTTATGAGTTCAGTTACTCCACCACATAGTACAGCCTGTTCTCCGAAAAGATCGGTTTCAGTTTCTTCTTTAAATGTTGTCTCCAGTATTCCGGCCCGGGTAAGGCCGCAGCCTTTTCCCATGGCAAGCGCTATCTCAAACGCATTTCCGCTAAAGTCCTGTTCTACTGCTACTAAACCCGGTATTCCAAATCCTTCTAGATAGGTTTTTCTTACCATGGCACCCGGTCCTTTAGGAGCGATCATGGTAATGTTAACGTTTTTTGGAGGTTTTATGTAGCCAAAGTGTATGTTGTAACCATGAGAGAATGATATGGTGTTACCTTCTTCTAAGTGGTTTTTGATCTGGTCATTGTAGACTTTAGCCTGGATTTCATCAGGAATCAACATATGTATTATATCTGCCTTTTCTGCAGCATCTTCAACAGTTAATACTTCCATACCATCATTTTTAGCCATGTTCCAAGAATTTCCACCTTCTCTTAACCCCAAAACAACGTTCAGTCCGCTGTCTGCCATGTTTCTTGACTGTGCCAACCCCTGACTTCCATAACCGATAACTGCGACTGTTTTATCGCGTAGAGCATCTAAATTTACATCTTTTTCATAATATATTTTCATTTGGTCGCCTCCTTTTCTTGGAAATTAAAATAATTTATTTTTTTCCAGATATACAATAATAAAAGATTGATTTCTGTGTGAATAATTAATGGAAAATGACTTATAAACTTAACTTATAAGCTTGTCGAACAGTTATTGGAACCTTTTATAATCGATTAAAAAGTTTTAAAGAAGGAAAAATGGATAGATAAAAAAATAAAGAAAATTATTTTTGAAACTTTTAGTGGATCATACAGATTAAATAGTTTTTGTACCTCTAGAAATTGCTGTAGGCCCTGTTCTTGCTATTTCCTTTATTCCAAAACTTCTAACCATATCTATAAGTGCATCTATTTTATCAGAGGCTCCTGTAATTTCTATGGTTAATGTTTCTGGACTGACATCGATTATTCTTCCTCTGAAAATGCTTGCATATTGAACTACTTCTGATCTAACCTGTTCTGAAGGGGCATGAACTTTAATCAGGCAAAGTTCACGCTTCACAGTGCTCTCTGGATCCAGATCCCTTACTTTTATAACGTCGATTAGCTTGTTCAACTGTTTTGTTATCTGTTCCAGAACCCTTTCATCCCCTTTGGCGATTATGGTAATTCTGGCGATGTCTGCATGTTCAGATGTCCCTACAGTGATGCTATCTATGTTAAATCCCCTTCTTGTAAAAAGTCCTGCAATGCGTTGTAGAACACCTGGTTTGTGAAGTACCAGTGCACTTATAATATGGGTTCTTTGATCTTCCATCTAATCACCAACCTTCCCTTGAGATTGCTTATTATATGTTCTATCTTCGCCCATATTTTCGTTTTCTACCTTGTATTCTCCAACCATTTCAGTTAGTCCGCGTCCTGGAGGTACCATAGGAAGAATTTCCTCAGCATCTATGATGATATCGATTAAAGTTGGTTCTCCAGATTTTAAAGCATCTGACAAAGTTTCACGAAGTTGTCCAGGTTTTTCAACCCTTTCTGCGTTAACCTTGTAGGATTCAGCCAGCTTTACAAAGTCTGGAACATCTCCAAGATGTGTATGTGATAGTCTCTCATCATAGAAAAGCCTCTGCCACTGAGCCACCATTCCTAGATAGCGGTTATCCAGAATACATATAACAACAGGAATATCATACTCTCTAACTGTTGCTAGGTCCTGACTTACCATTAAGAATCCTCCGTCTCCGCAGACTGCAACAACATCCTCCTCCGGCTTGGCTACTTTAGCTCCCATAGCTGCAGGAAATCCAAATCCCATAGTACCAAGTCCACCTGATGATATAAATTTCCTTGGACGTTTCGATGTGTAATAATGAGCCATCCACATCTGATTTTGGCCTACATCTGTTGTTACGATCGTATCTTCGCTGAGTGTTTCCCAAATCTCTTTTATAACCTGCTGAGGTTTTAATGGCACATCGTCAAATGACATTCGTGGTATCCAGCTCTTTTTAAAATTCTTGACGTAATTTAACCATTCTTTTGTTCTTTCACCACGTTTAATCCTTTTGATTTCTTCAACTAGGTTTTCTAGGATTATCTTGGCATCTCCAACTATGGGGACGTCTACATCCACGTTTTTACCGATCTCAGCTGGATCTATGTCGATGTGAATTATTTTAGCCTTCCTAGCAAATTCTGCGACATTTCCAGTAGTTCTATCTGAAAATCTGCAGCCTACAGCGATGAGACAATCACAATCATCTACAATCAAGTTTGCTGTTTTTCTACCATGCATTCCAAGCATTCCAAGTGATAATGGATGATCTTCAGGGAAAGATCCCTTACCTAGTAGTGTTGTGGTCACGGGCGCAACGATAGTTTCTGAAAGCCTGAAAAGCTCTGAAAAGGAATTTGATGCAATTATCCCCCCGCCTGCAAGTATCACTGGTTTTGAAGAGTTTACAATTAATTCAGCTGCTCTTTTTATTTGCAGTGGATGTCCCTTGGTTGTAGGTTTATATCCAGGTAAATCTATTTTTATATCATCCTCAAATTCCATCTCAAGTTCCTGAACATCTTTGGGAAGATCAACAACTACGGGCCCTTTTCTACCGGTTCCTGCTATATAAAATGCAGATTTTATCACAGAAGGTAGTTCCTGCGGAGTCATTGGCTGGAAGTTGTGTTTGGTGATAGGGATTGTTATTCCCAGAGTATCAACTTCCTGAAATGCATCTTTACCAATCAGTGGGGTTACAACCTGCCCGGTAAGCGCTACTATAGACGATGAATCCATATAAGCAGTGGCAATGCCTGTAACAAGGTTAGTGGCTCCTGGTCCTGAAGTAGCGATACAAACACCCACTTTTCCAGATGCCCGGGCATATCCGTCTGCTGCATGAGCTGCACACTGTTCATGTCTTACTAATATATGTCTTAGGTCAGAATCATAGATTACATCGTATAAAGGAAGCAGAACGCCTCCAGGATATCCAAATACAACATCTACTCCCTCATCTGTAAGTGATTTGATTATGGCTTCGCCTCCTTTCATAAAAACACCTGATTTTTTTTTTAAAATATTTAGAAAAGTCACATGATCTTTAAAAAAATTTCACATGATCTAATATGCATTTTTTATATGTAGTTTTAGCCTTTAAGTATCTTTTCTGATTTTTACAAAACCCAATTATTTTCTGTTTTTAATCAACATTATTTTAATCAACATTATATTCAAATTTTTTTGTTACGATCTTCAATGATTATTATTAGAAATAAGATTTATTATGGATCAATTTATAGATTTACAAAGACTATAGATTTACAAAGAGGAGGATTTGTATGAAAATTCTGGTTGTGGGCACTGGAGCTAGGGAACATGTTATTTGTGAGGCATTGAATCGAGATGGGACTGAATTATATTCTATTATGAGCAATAAAAATCCGGGAATAGCTAGGATATCCAAATTTAAAATTTCAAATGAGAGCGATATTGAAACAGTGAAAAAATTCGCGCTGCAGAATAATATTGATATAGCGTTTATTGGCCCTGAATCTCCCCTTGAGAAAGGAATTGTAGATGTCCTTGAATCGTCAGGAATAGCTTGTGTAGGTCCAACCCAACAAGCAGCAAGAATAGAAACTGACAAAGCTTTCATGAGAGATCTATTTGGAAATTATAAGATTGGAGGATCCATAGTTTATAAAGTATTTGATAATTTCCATGATGCAAGCGATTTTATTGATGATTTTGGTGAAGAGTTGGTAATAAAGCCAATTGGATTAACTGGTGGAAAGGGAGTTAAAATTGTGGGAGAACATTTAAAAGACTCCAAAGAGGCTAAAGATTATGTAAAACAAATAATAGATACTAAAATGAGTGGACATGCAAAAGTGGTCATGGAAGAGAAGCTTGTTGGCGAGGAATTTACACTCCAAGCCTTTGTGGATGGTGATAACCTTGTTCCCATGCATGCAGTTCAGGATCATCCCCACGCCTTTGAGGGGGATACAGGCCCCATAACCGGTGGAATGGGATCTTATTCCGATAAAGATGGCCTATTACCATTTTTAGATCGAAATGATCATGATAAAGCTGTAACTATTATGGAAGCCACTATAAAGGCACTTAAAGAAGAAGTGGGTCCTTACAGAGGGATATTATATGGTCAGTTCATGTTATGTCATGATGGGCCTCGAGTAGTTGAATACAATGCCCGGTTTGGAGATCCTGAGGCTATGAACGTACTTCCACTTCTTAAATCAAATTTTGTGGATTTATGTGAGAGAATTGTTGATGGAACTCTTAAAAATGCTGAATTTGAAAATAAAGCCACGGTATGTAAGTACATAGTACCTCGAGGATACCCAGAAAGTTCAGCAGCTGGTGAGATATTAGATGTAAACGAGAAGAAAATAAACGAAGAGGGGGCGCTTGTTTATTATGCGGCTGTCAACCAGAAAGAAGATAAGATTTATACATCTTCATCCCGAGCCTTGGGGATTTTAGGCATTGGAAATAGCATAAAACAGGCAGAAAACATCTGTGAAAATTCCACAGGATATGTAAAGGGCGATGTATATCATCGTAGGGATATAGGAACATCAAAACTCTTACAGAGAAGAATCAAGCACATGGAAGAATTGGGCAGAAAATAGAGATTTTTGGAAAAAAATCTGATTTTTTTTAAATCATATTAAAAAACTTGAAAGAACTCTTAATGGAGTTAAAATGTCTAAATTAAAACCATACCTAAACGAACTTGAAAATAAAGATGAGATAAAAGAGTTAGGGAAAAAAATTGTGGATATTGAACTGGAAATTGACAAATTTGTTAGAGATAAACAAGTTCTTACTGGAAATTTAAGTAAAACAGAAACTGCATTAAAAAAAATTGAGGATGATACAGCTAAATATCCAGAAAATGATAAGATCAGATCACAAATTGAAAAAGCAACAAAAAAATTAGATGGACTTAGAAGAAAGCGACATGATTTGGACGAAATATTATCTGAAAAAGAATACGTTGCATTTAAGCTACATAAAGAGAGAAAAGAAGCAATTAGAATGGGAATGATTGATCTTTTTCACAAAGCCAAAATTGAGTATGATGCAGCACGCAATAAGTGGATTAAACATACTGAATTAGCCATAGGAGCACATGAAAAATTAAAAAAGAAAAAAAAAGAAATGGATTCTATAAAGAATGCTTTTAAGGCGGAATTCGGTGATAAATAGGCAACTTACCTTCATACTTTTTTTATAAAAAATTCATTGCTTTGAATTTTACATCTCTATAAATTTTACAGCATTATATCTTCAGCACGGAATTGAATATAGTAAACTTTAAATAAAGGTTTTAAAAGATAATTTAAAATCAATCAGACAATTTAACATGTTTTTGGAGATGAAAAATCAAATGAAACACTTTTTATCAATTGTGGATGCAAAGGATCACATAGATGAAATGTTGGACTCAACCGGCAAGTTTAAAAAAAATATTATGGACCGAGAACTTCTAAAAGGGAAAACTCTGGCCATGATATTTGAGAAAGCATCCACTAGGACCCGGATCTCCTTTGAAGTGGCCATGTTTCATCTGGGGGGTTCAGCACTTTATCTTTCAACAGATGATCTACAAATTGGGCGAGGAGAAATAATAGAAGATACAGCAAAGGCTATGAGTAGATACGTTAATGGTGTGATGATCAGGGCTCGAAAACATGAAGACGTGGCTAAATTTGCACATAATTCCGATGTTCCAGTTATAAACGGACTTACAGACATTGAACATCCCTGTCAAGCCCTAGCAGATATTTTTACAATTTATGAGAGGAAAAAAAGTTTCGATGTCCATCTTACATTTGTAGGTGACGGAAACAATGTCTGCAACTCCTTGCTACTTGCATCATCTTTAGTAGGTATGGATATGGTAGTGGTTTGCCCTTCAGGTTACGAACCCCCAACGGAAATATTCGAAGAGGCAAAAAAGTTCGCTCGAAAGTCTGGTTCAAATTTAAAGATAACCAATGATCTTGAAGATGGAATTGCAGGTTCTGACATCATCTATACTGATGTGTGGGTGAGTATGGGGGATGAAAAAGAAAGTAAAATGCGCATCAAAGCTTTTAAGGATTACCAGGTAAACATTGATCTTTTAAACCAGGCAGCAGACGATGTGATTGTCATGCACTGTCTTCCAGCTCATAGAGGACAGGAAATAACTGCTAGTGTGATTGATGGAGAGCATTCAATAGTTTGGGATCAGGCAGAAAATAGATTGCATGCACAGAAAGCTGTTCTATACAAATTATTGGGATAAAAAAAACTCAATATTTTTGGTTTTTTTGAAATTTTAGTTTTAATTGTCTTTTTTCTATTTTTATAATTAATAATTGTATTATATTTATTTATCCTATTTTTTTATAACGTATTTTGAATAATTCGTCGTATTAATAATTTAAATTAAATCATAAAAATTGATTAACGATAGTAAAAAATAAAAAAATTTATTGAGGTTACATTGAAATTGGAGCTTCAATACCTAAAAGATCCAGACAGTTTCTGATCACGATTCTTGATCTGTCAACTAAAAGCAGTCTAAGTCCTTCTTTATCAGAACCCACGACAGGAACTGACTTATAAAATTTGTTAAATGCATTTGCGAGCTCTTGTGCATATTGAGCTATAGGATGCACCCTTTTTATTTTGGCTGATTCCTCGATTATAGATGTAAATTTTGAGAGTGTCTTTAAAAGATCAATTTCGAAAGGATGATCTAAATTAAAATTGTTTAAGTCACTTAATTCAAATTTTGAAATATCAAATCCAGCTTTATCCAGTAATCTACATGCACGAGCATGTGCATACTGAATAGAAGCGCAACCCATCTCAAAACTCAGTGCTTCATCCCATTTGAATACAATGTGCTTTTCAGGAGATAATTTTGCTATATAATATCTTATGGCCCCAATACCAATCTTTTCTGCAATTTCCATTCCAGAAATTTCATCAAGGTCTGATCGTCGTTTATTTATCTCCACAAGCGCCCTATCTATTGCGTCATCTATCAATTCGTCTACAGATATAAATACACCTCTCCGCGTGGACATGGAGCCCTCTGGCAAAGTTATAAATTCATAAAATATAACATCAGGAGTGGTGGCTTTCAATAACTTTAATACTATTTTTAATTGTTCTATAGCGAGTTTATGGTCGGAACCCAGAACATCTATTATTATATCAGCGTTTTTTGACTTTTCAAGGTGATATGCTATGTCTCGGGTGGAATAAAGGGATGTTCCATCTGATCTCCTCAGTACAAGCTCTTTTTCAACACCATATTCTTCCAGATTTATATAAAGGACTTCATTCTCCAGTATGTAGTCGTCCAAGGAACTTAAGATCTCTGTAACAGATCCATCCTTTATAAAACGACTTTCCCATACAAATAAATCGTGGTTGATGTTAAGCCTCTCTGCAGTAGATGCTACACCATCCAAACATCCCTGCACAGCAGATTCAAATATTTCAGTTACTTCTGCGTTGTCTCCTTCCTCATATATCCTGATAAGATCATCTATCTCTTCTTTATGATGTGGATTAATTTTTAATTCCTGGTTTACCTTAAGGTATATCTTTCCAATTTCATGGTCGGATTTTTGTGATTTATCCATTTTATAACCTAAGTTTAAAATCCCCCAGACAACCATTGCAATTTGCCTGCCCATATCATTTACATAATACTGGGTTTCAACCCCATAACCTGCAGCTTTTAATATACGAGCCAACGAATCGCCTATTATGGCATTTCTAATGTGGCCAATGTGTAATGGGCCATTTGGATTTGCTGAGGTGTGTTCAACTATTATTTTTTTATTTTTAGTCTCAAGCTTTCCATAATCATCATTTATTGATTCTAAAACCATTTTTGAAAATTTTTCATAATCTATGAAGAAGTTGATGTAGGGACCCTTGGTCTCAACCTTCCTGAAGATATCAGGTGTCTGCATAACCTCAATTATTTTTTCCGTTATCTCCATTGGCGATTTTTTAAGCTTAGTCGAAAGTTGAAATGACACTGCAGATGCTAAATCTCCCAAATCTGGATTTGGCGGTTCTTCTATTTTGATTTCTGGCGCTGATCCGTATCCAAGAGATTCTATGGCATGTTTCAATGACTTTATTGCTTCTTTTTCAAGGTTTCTGTACATGGCTTCACCTGAATATCTTCGGTAAAAAATTGCATAAATAAAAATAATGGATTTAGGTACTGTTATTTCTTGTTTTATATAAAATTTTTATAAATTGATCATTAACCTATAAATTCTTCTATAATCCTCTTATCCAGAGTGTTATATATCCAATTTTGGGTATAACCACCGGATTTTTCCCTAATGTGATTACCTTGGCAATCACCTGTTGAGGATAAACTGCTAGTGGATCCTGGGTGGGATTATTGTCTCCTTTTGTTATAAAATATGTTCTGCCATCACTGGTTTTTCCAGTGGAAATCACACGGTGAATCACTGGTTGGGGAAACCACGTGGCCTGGTAGATAATGATATCACCGTTTTGGATATCATTTGGATTTATTTCCTGTAAACTAAATAGATTTGTTTTTTCAACCACTACAATATCGCCACGATAGAGTATGGGTTCCATGCTCCCTGAGACAACCACGTTCATGTGCTGGGCTGCAATTATACCAACCAAGATTATTATAAGGTAACTTAACAATTCTTTGATAGTTGAACTTTTTTTACCTTCTTCTCTTCTTTTATCAAATTGGCGGTCTTTTTTCTTTCTCCTTTTTTTCGTCATCATCCCACCTTTATCTTAAAATAGCTCCCTTATCAGCGGAACTAACCATTTTCCGATATCTTAGAAGCCATCCTTTAATCTTTTTTTCAGGGCTTACTATGTTTTCCAGCCGATCTTTGATATCTTTATCAGATAGTAAAACATCCAATTTTCTGTTAGATATGTCTATTTTTATAATATCCCCATCTTTCAAAGCAGCTATGCGCCCCCCTACCATGGCTTCTGGTGAAATATGGCCGATACAAGGTCCCCGGGTACCTCCAGAAAATCTACCGTCGGTTATAAGAGCAACAGATTTTATGCCCATACCAGATATGGCAGATGTTGGATTCAACATCTCTCGCATTCCAGGCCCGCCTTTAGGTCCTTCATATCTTATAACAATTACATCTCCTTCCTGTATTTTACCTTCAAGGATTGCATCAACACATTCTTCTTCACTGTTGAAAACTCTTGCTGGACCTTCATGTTTCATCATCCCAGCATCAACGGCTCCCTGTTTCACCACAGAACCTTTAGGTGCTAAATTTCCCTTTAGTATGGCTATTCCACCCTCTTTATGTATGGGATCATCTAAGGGTCTTATAACACTATCATCCAAAACCTTTGCATCCTTTATATTTTCTTTTAAAGACTTTCCTGTGGAAGTTATAACATCTGAACTAATTTTATTTTCAATTACCTTTAAAACTGCAGGTATACCACCAGCTCTATCAAGATCAAGCATGGTGTGATGTCCAGATGGACTTATAGCTGTTATATGGGGAATTATCTTGCTCAGTTTATCAAAAATTTCCAGGCTTATATTGACTCCTTTTTCTTCAAGTTCGCTTGCTATTGCAGGAATATGTAAAGTAGTATTTGTTGAACCTCCAAGTGCTAAATCTACTGCGATTGCATTTTCAAATGCTTCTTGTGTCATTATCTTGGATGGGGTGATGTTTTTATTTAGGAGTTCTATTATCTTTCTTCCTGAAGCCTTTGCAATCTGCATTTTCTTTGAAGAAACAGCATGGGCTGTTGCACAACCCGTTAAACTCATTCCCATTGCTTCTGTTAGGCAGGCCATGGTGTTGGCTGTAAAAAGACCGGCACAGGATCCAGCCCCTGGACAGGCACATCTCTCCAGTTCGTCCAGTTCTTCCTGGGACATTTTACCAGATAAAACTGCGCCTACACCCTCAGAAACATTTATAAAGTCAACAGATTTACCCTGGAATCTACCTGGCAGCATTGGGCCGCCCGTAACCACTATTGATGGTATGTCAAGTCTGGCTGCTGCCATGAGCATTCCGGGTACAACTTTGTCGCATGTTGGTAGAAGAACAAGTGCATCGAACTGGTGAGCCTGGGCCATGCTCTCAACAGTATCAGCAATTATTTCCCTGGATGCCAGAGAATAGTGCATACCTTCATGGTTCATAGCTATACCATCACAGATGGCCATGGTATTAAATTCAAATGGAACACCACCTGCTTTGCTTATACCTAATTTTACACCACCAGCTAACTTATTAAGATGAATGTGGCCCGGGACTATATCAGTAAAACTATTGGCCACACCTATAAATGGATTATCCATCTCTTCATCAGTTACCCCACATGCCCTCAAAAGTGATCTGTGAGGAGCCCTTTGTAGACCTTTTTTTATGGAATCACTTCTCATTATAACCACATCACAACGTAAAAATTCATATTAAATCCTACTAAATCTGTTCAATTAGTTATAATTTTCAATTCAACTAATATATACTCATTTTTATTGCATTTATTCTTAATAAAATTCTTAATAGATATGAATTTTTCTTTTTTTCTGTATGTTTGTATACATATAGCCACCTATTTTGCTAGATTTCTACTTGGATATTATGCAGAATTATTTAATACAATAAGTTATACTATAAAATATATGGAAATGATGCTCATTTTGAAGTTTTTAATTTCCCTTGGAATAGGAGCATTAATAGGCATTGAAAGGGAAAGAAAACATCCAAAACAACCTGAATTTGCAGGTATAAGGACATTCATACTTATAGCGCTTTTTGGAACCATTTCAGCTTATTTATCTCAAGTTAATCCCATTTTCATGATTATTGCATTTTCAGGTGTAATAGTCCTTGTGGCTTTAAGTTATATGGTAAGCACCAGAGAAAATGGTGACATTGGAATTACAACTGAAGTCGCAGCCATTCTAACCTTCGTTTTAGGTGCTCTTTGTTACACCGACGAAGGAATTAAAATAGCCCCCATTTTTGCCATTATTATAACCACCTTACTAGCTATTAAACCTTACTTACACAGATTTGCCAAAAAGATCAGTGAGAAAGAGATGTTAGATACATTAAAGTTTCTTATAATAGCCTTTGTAATACTTCCACTGCTTCCAAATCAGGTCATTGGACCTTTAAATGTTTTCAATCCCTATCAAATCTGGTTAATGATAGTTTTCATATCTGCGATAAGTTATGCTGGCTATATGCTAATGAAATTTTTAGGTGCACAGAGAGGACTGGGTTTAACAGGAATTATTGGAGGTTTAGTGTCCAGTACGGCGGTTACAACGGCTATGGCATCAAAGGTTAAAGAAAGTAACTTTCTTCTTAAAGCAGCAGTTTTTGCCACGGTTATTGCAAGTTCAATGATGTTTTTAAGGGTTCTATTTGTGGTTTCAGTAATAAATCCAGATTTGATATACCTTCTCTTGGCCCCCATGTTAATTATGGGGGTTGTGGGTATTTTATTGAGCATTTTTGTTTGGAAACGAACTGAAGTTAAAAAATTCGATGCAGGTGTAGGATTCCAAAATCCATTTACCCTTAAACCCGCGCTTATATTTGGAGCTTTATTCTGTGCCATTCTATTCATATCCAGAATTGCAGATATCTACTTTGGAAATAGCGGGGTTTATGCTGCAAGTATTATCTCGGGAGTTGCAGATGTGGACGCTATAACCATAACTATGGCTCTCATGGCTAAGACTACCATTTCCGCAACCACGGCAGTAACTGCAATAACCCTTGCAAGCATCTCAAACACAATCGTTAAGTTTTTGTTCGCTCTTTTTATAGGAACAAGAAAATTTGGACAGATCATTGGCATTATATTTGCTCTGATCATCTTATCAGGTTTAGCCGCGATATTTTTAGTTTGATTGTTCCATACCAACATAATACTTCACCCGGGTGCTGATATTATTGTTGGAAATACTCCCAGAGATTCATAAAAAGCTTAAATTCGCAAGATTTACAGTAACTGATATACATTCAACTACCTTTTTTTAACAAATTTATCAGTATTATAAAAATCAGTATTTAAAAAAAGTCGAAATTGTTAATTTAAAAGCTATGATGTAATAAAATGCAACTGTTAAGAAGGTTCTGGATTAAACCTCTTCCATCATTTCGAAATTAAGTAATTGATAATTTTAAATATTTTAAAAACAAATGTCTTAAAGAACAATTCAAAGAAACATTCCTCTTAGATAATTCATAAATTAAGGAATGGTATAAATAACATGCAGTTAAATTTTATTTTTAAGCATGTAAGGTGATAGAATGCGCATACTCTTGATTCACTCTGATTATATAAAATATGAAACAAAATCTATGACAAGAATAGCAGAGAAAATAGATGATAAAAAAAGGGAAGGAAAATTCGAAAATTCTCTGGTTGTTTTCACTGCAGTTGAGAGGGAAGATGAGAAAAATACATACAGGATAGTTGAAAACGCTGTAGCCAGCATAACAGAAATTTTTGAGAAGGTGGGAGCAGATAATATTGTTATATATCCCTATGCTCACCTTAGCTCCTCTTTAAGCTCTCCAGATACTGCAAAGAAGATATTACAGGATATGGAAGCCCAAATAGATGATTTGAACATCAAGGTGGAGAGGGTTCCATTTGGATGGTATAAGTCCTTTGAGGTCTCTTGCAAGGGACATCCGCTCTCAGAACTCTCAAGAACAATAACTGCTGGACCAAAAGTTCATGAGGCACCATCAGAAGAGAAAACATCCGAATTTTATATTTTAGTAGAGGGTGAACTACATAATCCTGAAAAATTTGATTATAAAAGCAAAGACTTAAAGAAACTTGTTATGTATGAATTAGGAAAGATGGAATCTTCTGGGGAAGAACCACCTCACGTCAGGCTGATGAGAGAGAAGAGTTTTGCTGATTATGAATCTTCAGCTGATGTTGGTCATCTTCGCTGGTATCCCAAAGGGAGGCTCATACGTGACCTTCTTTCTGATTATGTTTATAATCTAGTAACTGAAAGAGGTGCCATGCCTGTGGAGACCCCTATAATGTATGACTTGGCTGATGATGCCATAAGAGTGCATGCAGAGAAGTTTGGGGAAAGACAGTACCGCATGACCAACAAAAAGGAGCTCATGTTAAGGTATGCATGCTGTTTCGGTGCTTTCAGAGTGCTTGCAGATTCTTTCTTTACATGGAAAAATTTACCTCTCTCTATATACGAGCTTTCAACCTACAGTTTCAGACTGGAGAAAAAGGGTGAAGTAGTAGGTCTTAAAAGGCTTCGGGGCTTTACCATGCCTGATCTCCACACAGTATGCGTTGATCTTGGAAGTGCGATGGATGAGTTTGACAATCAGATTTCCATGTGTGCACAGACAGGTTTCGACCTTAATATAAATTATGAAGTTATTTTGAGAGCTACAGCAGATTTTTTTAAGGATAATAAAGAATGGATGTTCAATGCAGCCCGGAAGATCGGAAAACCCATAATTTTAGAGATTCTTCCAGAGCGAAAACACTACTGGATATGTAAACTGGACTTTGCAGCTATTGATTACCTTGGAAGACCCATTGAAAATCCTACAATTCAAATAGATGTTGAAAGCGGTGAAAGATTTGGAATAACATATATAAACCAGAATGAAAAGGAATTAAATCCAATAATAATACATTGTAGCCCAACAGGAAGTATAGAACGAGTTATATGTAGTTTACTTGAGAAAACTGCCATCGAAATTGATGAAAAACCCCCAATGCTTCCTTTATGGCTATCTCCAACGCAAGTGAGGCTGATAACTATTGCAGAAAGGCATATTGATTTTGCCTTAGGTGTTGCACAGGATTTAAGGGACGAAAATATAAGAGTTGACGTTGATGAGAGGCACGAGACTGTAGGTAAAAAAATAAGAGATGCAGGAAAAGAGTGGGTACCTTACGTGGTGGTAATTGGAGATAAAGAGCTAGAAAGCGGTGATCTTACAGTTAATGTTCGTGAAAATCGGGAAAAGATTTTAATGGATGTGGAAGAGTTAGCTAGGATAGTTAATGAGAAGACTGATGGAATGCCCTTTAGACAGTTGCCTTTACCTATGAAATTATCTAAAAGAGTTCATTTTTAGATTTTTCAATATAAATCATGTTTGACTTAAATTTTTTTGAAAAAAAATGTTTACTAGTTAGTTATAACTTCAATCTTAGAACTTATAACTTAGTAGTGCGTAACTTTAAATATTATAAGTTATAACTTAAACTTTAGAACTTTAAATGGGAGATGAATTCATGGGTGAGACAATCGCAATATTAAACCAAAAAGGGGGTTGTGGTAAAACAACTACCGCAGTTAACCTGGCAACTGCTTTAGCATTAATAGGTAAAAGGGTTTTATTAATAGATGTAGATCCTCAGGGAAATGCAACTACAGGATTTGGAATTGAAAAAAATGGCCTTGAACACACTATTTACACAGTATTATCTGAAAAAGATAGAATTCAGGACGTTGTAATAAGAACAAATATTGAAGGCCTAGATATTGTTCCAAGTAACATATTACTCAGTGGTGCAGAAGTTGAACTGAGCAAGGAAATCGGGCGTGAAGTTATACTTAAAAACCGCATGGGTGGTATAGCATATAATTATGACTATGTCTTCATAGATGTGCCACCTTCACTCGGTTTATTAACAGTAAATGCTCTGGTAGCATCTGATAGCGTTATAATACCTATACAGGCTGAATATTATGCTTTGGAAGGCATGGCGGATCTTATGAAGATCTTGACTCTTGTAAAAAGTCGTTTGGATAGTTCATTGAATATAAAAGGCATCCTCCTGACTTTATATGACAAGAGAACCCGTCTTGGAAGAGAGGTTTACAGAAATGTTAAGGAATATTTTGGCGATAACATTTTCAAGACCACGATTCCTCGAAATGTGACATTGGCAGAAGCTCCTAGCCATGGAGAACCCTGTGTTGTATATGATGAAGAAAGTTCAGGTGCTATTGCATATAAGAATCTGGCAAAAGAGTTAATTAGCATGGAACAGGACGTATGATCAAATGCCAAAAAAACAAAGTGCTGCGCTAGGAAAGGGATTAGATGCCCTAATAGGAAAAGATTATGCTGTAGATTCAGATAAACTTAAAGAAATTGAGGAATCAGAAGATATTAAAGCTGATTTGAAGGATGTTAATGAGAGAATAATTAATGAAGTACTGAATGAAGTTCAAAAAAATCCTAGAATTTCATTATGGTCCCCAAAATCTGCGGCAGTACTAAGATTTTTGAAAAAAACAAAACCAGAATTCAGTATTAGCAACGAATCATCAAAGCTCATTGAACAGGCAGTTAAAGATAAATATCCAGAAATATGGGAGATCTTTAGTTCTTAATGGTGTATCTTGCAGATATTGTTCGTTTTCAATAAATTTTTTAATATAATACTTCTTTATATTGAAAAAAAGGAAATAAATCAGCACCTAAAAAAACTATCTTTTTTTGTTAGCTTTCAACTTCAGTTGTTTCTCCTGTTCTTGCGCTAGTTAATCGTTGTTCAACGCCTTTAAGTCTCATAATCTTCTCTGTTAGTTCTCTGATAGATTTGACATTGCCTTTAACTATTATAACATCTAGACAGTATTTTTTGCTTATGTGAACGTGTATAACTGCGTTTATATATTTTCTGTAGTCGTGCTGGATATTTGTTAGGTCTTCCGTGATATCAGTGTAATGATGGCCATAGATAACGGTGAGGATTCCAACTCTTTCACCGTTCATCTCATTCATCCACTGATAACGTACAATATAATCTTTAAGAGCATCCTGAATACCCTTAGAACGGGATTGATATCTATGTTCCTTTACAACTTCATCAAACTCTTTTAAAAGATGTTTTGGCAAAGACATACCAATTATCATCATAATTTCTCCAAATTTTATATGATTATATTACAGTCTCAACTAATTAACTATTTAATACTTATCAGATGAAGGTTATATCAAAAATGGCTAAAAATTAGACATTTTTTTCTAACAATATGGGAGATTTTTGAATAAAATGTCAAAAAAACCTTTCTTTTTGGACATATTCTTATATATCAATTTAATTTCTAAAAATATAGTTTAATAGAGTAAATCCTTGTTGTAACTTGAATAATTTATTCTGACTGTTATACACTTGAAAGTATTAGTTGGGTTTGAAATCCTCAGTCAAACCAACAGCGTATTATAAAGAACTATCGTCCGTTTTGTTCTCTGTTATGATTCTGGATTTGCTTATCACTGCCTGAATTTCGAGTTTGTGTTTGTTCACGGTTCTGAGTTTGTTCACGGTTCTGAGTTTGGTTACAGGTTTGATTGCAGGTTTGGTTACAGGTTTGATTGCAGTTTTGGATCTCCTCAGAATTTTGGTAACGGTTGTTCTGTTGTTTCTGAATTTGGCTTGCTAATTCGCCTGCAAATACTGGAATAGAACATACCATGACGGCCAGAGCAATTATCAGAACGATCTTCTTGAGATTGTCCATTCTTCCACCTCTTCTGTTGCTTGAATAAAATGTATCCGAGGATCGTATAAATAATTATGCCCAGATTACACCAAGAATTGTACCATTTTATTCCAGAGTTACCCAGATTAACATAAAAAGGGCAAAAAATTCGATGAAATTTAAAAAGAAGAACGGAAGACCCATTCCTTCAGTTCTAAAGCAACTATATGTTAATAATAGGTATGTGAAGAGTACGCTCTGTAAAAGTAATAACAAAGCGAATAATATGAGTCCAAGGGTAAATTTAGATCTAAACTTCCGATAACTTCCCAGATATACGTATAAAAGA
>VGTM01000010.1 GCA_016874685.1 Methanobacteriota archaeon | reverse complement strand
ACATGCAGACTTTTTTCTTTATTAATGAAGGCCGGGATTGCACTGCAGATAATTAATAGCACAATATAAGGCATGAAACCCGTATCTGTATAGGGAGATAAAAATCCAATATCATTTGAAGGGGAAGTCATGTTTTTAATTAAAACCAGAAGACTCACAAGATAATAAAAAAAGCCCACACTAACCAATATTGATAATAATATCCTTAAATTGCTTTTTATATATCTTTTGGATGGAATATTTTTGCCTGTGTATGCGGCCAGCAATCCTCCAAATAATCCCGGTAAAAACAGCATTATTATGGTGCCATATACCAGATCCATGTATGTGTATTTAAAGAAATAAGTTTCTATGCCAGCCCCAATCATTGACAGGGGGATTATGGCTATGATTCCTAATATAATTCTTCTGTTGAAGGTGGTTTCTGGTATGGATGCTACAATGAAGCTTAAAATTCCCTGCAGTATAATAACGCCAACTAGAATAACTGAATAACTTGCATCTGAATAATCAAGATAAAAGAAGAGGATTTCCAGAACTGCAATAAATAGCCCAAAAATTATATATTTTTTATTTATTGAATCTGATTCTCGTGCATCAATATTTTCCTGATATGTTAACTTTCCTCCACATTCACATTCCTAAAAATCAGAGGGAGATTCGCCTTCACGCAGTTTATAGTACCCCCCACATTTTTCGCATTTAATGTAGGTCATAAAGTAGTATCGTTGATAAGTTGTATTAATATTTATCATTTTTGCAAAATTGAAGCGTGATTAACTGTTTTTTTATCAAGAAACATACAATAACTTCCTAAATTTTCTAAAAAATTAGTCATTGCTAAATAATTGAAAAAATTATTATATTTTAAGAAACATTGTTATGTAAATATTTATTAGTAATATTAATATAATATGTTTTTATGGTTGATGAATATTATAAAAAGTTTTCTTCTATTAATAATCTTGAATTAGCTTGGATGAGGCTAAAAACAGATAGTTCAAACGTTTTTTACAAAAATTATTACAGAAACTTATTTTCAGCTTATGAAACTACCTTCAAAGAAAATTTAAAAATTTTATCCGAAAGACTCCGAGGACACTCTTATAAACCTTTAGATATATTAAGATTTTATGTTCCAAAACAATCGGGACTACATAGGCCAATTACCTTTCTGCATCTAGATGATATGATTGTTTATCAAGCATTTGGAAACGTATTTCTAGAGGAGTATATAGACCAAAGGGAAGATTTAGAAAATATAAACGTATTTAGTAATATATTGAATAGGAATATTGAGAAGAAAATTTTTCTTTTTTTAAAATGGCAAGAGGGTTACGTAAAATTTCTTAAAAAAATAAAAAAATACTATTACAACGGCAATAAATGGGTTGCCCATTTTGATTTAGCTGCTTACTATGATACTATTGACCATGGCGTTTTAATTGACGATTTTTCAGAAGACTCTGAATTTAAAGATTTATTCCAAAAATGTTTAGGAGAATGGAGTACTCATAAAAAAACTAAATTAAAGCATGGCATTCCTCAAGGTCCAACAACTTCCAATCTTATGGCGGAGATTTATCTTTTGCCAATTGATAAAGCTCTTAGTGAAAACAATTTTAAATATCTTAGGTATATGGACGATATTAAAATTTATGGGAAATCCAGAGAAGAAGTTTTAAATGGTATTATTTTGTTGGAAAAAGAATGTAAAGAAAGGGGATTAATTCCTCAAACAACTAAATATGAAATAATTCAGGCTAAAAACATCAAAGAAGCTACTGGGAAATTTCCAAGTCTTAAAAAGCAGGAATTAAATGAAATTAAATTTAACGCGACAGAAACTTACAAACATTTTAAAAATGCTGTCAAATTAGAAAATTTTGATATTTCAAAGGTCAAGTATATTTTAAAAGCTGGAAAAAAACACAAATATGTGCGAAAATGGATTTTAAAGAACTTAAAAATGCGTCCTGAACTAGTGGATGAATTTTATCAATATTTATTAAAATATTCCAATGATCCTTCAATTGGAAAAGAAATTTATGATATGGTTTTATCTGAACCAACTTCCTATGAATATGCAGAAGGTAAGTATTGGGATTTGTTATCTTTTTTTGTATTTGATGATGAATATAAACAATTTCTTGTAGATTACGCAATAACTCGATTAGATAATGTTAACCAAGAATATTCATTAAAATTAGGTTTATATAAGTTCTTATGTTCTGAAAATAATGATTTGGTATTTAAATATCTAGAAAAGGAAAGTTCGGCTTTGATTCTAATGATGATTATCCCATCCCTTCCTATGATTGAAAAAGAGTATGAATCATTATTATCATCTTTAATGGACAATTCTTACTATGAACCTGGTTTAATGGCTGTTGTCAATGTAATATCTCAAAATAAATTTTACATGCTTACTAACATGGGTCTTCCAACAAATGATCCTTCTCGCGTAATTGAGAACTATTTAGGTAAACAGGGAAATATTGATAGCATTGGACAAATTATGAAACAAACATATGGAATTCCATATTGTGATAAATGGGAGAATTTATTGGATTCTGATTATGAACATGCGAATATTTTGCTATTTAACGCTTGTAAGTCTTATAATATTGATGGAAACGCCTGGATTAATTATACAGACACATTTAATGAGATTTTGATTCGTAAGTTCATTTTATTACTAAATTCTAAGCGTCCAAATATAAAATGGCCTAGTTTAAGTTCGAAAATTGGACAAAAAGTTGATTATGGAGTAATTTTAGATGAAGGAACACGATTATATAAAAATTATCATAAAATAATCGGACCTTTTAGAAATCTACATTTACGAAGAAATGAAACACCCACATCTCATGCATATTTTAAGAAATCTAATACACTAACAAGGTTTGTTAGCCCTGAAGAGAAGAAAAAACATTCTGATAAAATAAAAGAAGTTATAATTCATTGATTAAAGAAATTGAAAGATTTTATAGGTAATTAATAATTTCAGAATAAAAAAACTAGCTATCTATTGTCAAGCCCTTTTAAGGCTTAAACGCCGGGACTGGGATTTGAACCCCGACAGAGCACAGCTCCACAGGATGTCAAGTCCTGCGCCTTACCTAGCTAGGCTATTCAGGCAAAAAAGAGCATGAGATTAGTTATTTTTTTTTGTTTATATTTGAGCGTTTTTCAGCTCAAATTCCGTAATAATTTACCTATTTTTACAGTATTCAATTTTCATGCTCACATTGTTGGCATTTAGATTGAATAATTAAATTTAAATATTCATAAATTTATATTATTTTATAGTATTGTTATATTTTTTATGGGGGTTTTATCATGGAAGGTGTAATTAGGGGGATTGCCGAAACTGAAAAGGAAGATGCAGCAAGATTGTTGAAAAAATTTGGAGAAGCTAAAATGTATGGTTTTCTTCTATTACATGAAGAAGAAACAGATCTCTGGGAGTTCTTGGGAAATAATTTAAAGTATTTAGATGATTTATGTGGCAAAGAATGTCATATGGGTATAATTGAAAAGTCATATCCAGGGAATTTACCTGAATGGTATCAGTTTGAAATTGATGACCCGGATAATAGTGAATTTTTTGAAGCGCTTTCAGAGGCTCAACAAAAGTTTTTACCATACGATAAGTTTAATGCTCTCACTATAGCAAAAAATTTAGGAATTCCTTTAAACAAAATTCCGTGCATAGTTTTTTCTGACTCTATTCCCATAGAAGAGTTCATTTATCTGCCAATCATCGTTGATAAAGAATATTATAAAGAGTTTTTTAAAGATGTTTTCACTAGTGTCCAGTTAAGTTTAGATTCACCTCCTAAAAAACGGCTAAAAACTTTGAATTCAAAACTAAACTTTGATAGACTTAAATACAATGCACCAATACGTGCCGAAAAATTATCTGGAACTATTAAAAAATTAGTGAGTCCCGTTAGTCCCATTGTAGATGTACTATCACCTTTAATAGGGTTGATAAGATGAGTTTAATTAAAAAAACCTGCAAATATTATTTAAAGTTGCATGATACTGACGTTGACGATGATTCTTGGAGAGGTGGTGGATACGATGGCAATTTTGGGGATGAACTTGTATGTTTTGAAGAAGTTTGGGATGATTCCGATTATTGCATATTACATATGAATTTTCCAGAGGATGAAAAATCTGCGGATTTTCAGGTTTTATTGGAAGAAAAAAACAAAAAAATTGAGGAAAACATTAAAAATTATAAGGGTAATTTTAAAGGTGCTATACTTTCTGAAATAAATTTTAAAAACAGGAACATAGATGGCATTGATTTATCTTATTCAACAATCAAGGGGGATGTTGTTTTTACTGGTGCTACAATAAATGCTGATTTTAGTGACAGTACTATCAATGGAGACGTTTTTTTTAATGAGGCTATTATAAATGCTGGTTTTAATGGTAGTGTTATCACAGGTAATGTTTTTCTTAATGACGCTACGATAGAATCATTTGTAACTTTTGGGGGTGCTACAATAAAAGGAAATGTTGATTTAACTAATTTGACAATAGAAGGAGAATTAGACTTTGATTTCTATGGAAGCGCCATAATAGAAGGAGATGTTTTATTTAATGGTTCCAAAGCAGAAAAGTATGCTTTGTTAAAAGGAGCAATAATAAATGGAAAAAAAATTGGTGATTAGAAACTTTAGAATCATAAATTTATAAATTAGTAGTATATAAATGAAAAACATATTTTAATCTTTTGGAAAGGTTTAAGACGCCGGGACTGGGATTTGAACCCAGGCGGAGCACAGCTCCACGGGATCTCAAGTCCCGCGCCTTACCTGGCTAGGCTATCCCGGCATGTGATGAATGAAATGAAAATAAAAAAATCGTGGAAATATTCGTAAACATAAAAATAAGGTTTTAGCTAATAATTGTTAATTGTATTAGCTTCTAAGTTCAATCTCAATACTCACATTATCTGGAACATTTACTTTCATAACCTGTCTCATAGCCCTTTCATCTGCCTCAATTCCCACAAGTCTTTTGTGGATTCGAAGCTCCCATTTCTCCCATGTGGCTTTTCCCTCGCCATCTGGAGATTTTCGTGTGGGAACTACAAGCTTTTTGGTTGGCAATGGTATGGGTCCTGACAGATCAACACCAGTACGATCAGCAATTTTACGCAACTGTTCACATACATATGCTAATTTTTCCGGGTCTGTCCCTGTAAGCTTTATTCTGGCTTTGTGCATTCTAATCCTCCATAAAAATAAAAGAGGTAGGAAAATTTTCCCTATAATCCTACTTTGCTGGCACGAGGTCGATACACATTCCAGCTGCCACAGTCTGAGCCATATCACGGATAGCGAATCTTCCCATGTGTGGAATGTCTTTGATCCTCTCGATTACCATTGGTTTTGTTGGTTTCAGTTTAACCACTGCTGCATCACCAGTCTTAAGAAAGTCTGGGTTTTCCTCTTTAACCTCACCAGTTGCAGGGTCCATTTTCTTTTGGAGTTCCATGAATGTGCAGGCAACCTGAGCAGTGTGACAGTGGAATACTGGTGTGTAACCCACGGTGATTGCACCAGGGTGCTGGAGGACCACAATTTGAGCTGTGAATTCTTTTGCAACGGTTGGCGGGGTATCGGTGTGTCCTGCTACGTCTCCTCTTCTTATATCGTTTTTACCAACACCACGAACATTGAAACCAATGTTATCACCAGGCTCTGCCATCTCAAGCATTTCATGGTGCATTTCAATTGATTTTACTTCACCACCTACTCCTGGTGGTTCGAATATCACTTCATCTCCTCTTTTCATAATACCTGTTTCTACTCTACCAACGGGCACAGTTCCAACACCAGTAATGGAATAAACATCCTGTACTGGAACTCTTAGTGGTAGGTCGGTCGGTTTCTCAGGTGCAGATAATTTGTCAAGTGATTGTGTAAATACTGGACCTTTATACCAGGGAGTGTTTTCACTTGCTTTGGTGATGTTGTCCCCAACAAATGCAGACATAGGTATAAAGTCTATTTTAGATGGGTCATATCCAACAGTTTTTATAAGAGCTGATACATCTTCTTTAAGCTGGTTGAACTTCTCTTCATCGTATTTTACCAGATCCAGTTTATTGATAGAAATAATCAACTGACCGATTCCAAGAGTTCTTGCCAGGAAAACATGCTCCTTTGTCTGTGGCATGACACCGTCGTCAGCCGCCACAACCAGAACAGCAGCATCAGCCTGGGATGCTCCTGTAATCATGTTTTTTACAAAGTCCCGGTGTCCAGGACAGTCCACAATTGTGAATTCATATTTTGGTGTATCAAACCTGGCGTGTGCAAGGTCTATTGTAACTCCACGTTCCCTTTCTTCTTGAAGTTTGTCCATAACAAATCTAAACTTGTCTTCACCCTTGGCAAGTTGCTGTTCAGCTATAATTCCTGATTGGAGAAGTAAATGTCCAACGAGTGTTGATTTTCCATGGTCTACGTGTCCAATAAAAGCCAAGTTCATGTGTTCTTTTTCTTTAGCCATAAATATACCTCCATTTCTTGTTTGTATCTGTTTAGTTTTAATTACTTATTCGCTTAAAATTTGGTTAATCTAAATTTAGGATAATATTTTATCCTATATAATGATCCGGACCATAAGGCTCTGAGCTTAACCCTTTTCTTTCCCTGATTTCTCTTATTATCTTTTTTTGAAGCTCTGTAGGTAATTTTTCAAAACCTGCATTTTCTGTGGACCATAAACATCTGCCTTCAGCAGCAGATCTTATGTCTCCTGCGAATCCGAACATTTCAGCAACAGGTACCTTTGATTCGACAGTTACCATGTCTCCTTCTTGGGTCATGTTTCCTATTTGGCCTCTTCTATTTTGCATTTCCCTTGTTGATGCACCCATATAATCTTGAGGAACATTGATAAATACTTTTTGTATAGGTTCAAGTATGGTTGGATTTGCCATCATCATGGAACCATATATTGCTCTCCTTATGGCTGGTAGGACCTGTGCAGGGCCTCTGTGAACAGCGTCTTCGTGGATTTTTGCATCCATGAGTTTTATTTTAATTCCCGTGACTTTTTCTCTTGCTATGGGTCCATCATACATTGCACTTTCAAATCCATCCATAAGTAGCTCCTTTATCTCATCCAGATATTGAATACCCCGGGTCATATTCAGGAATAGACAGCGGTGGTATACATCCCAGACTCTTCTGGCTTCTTGTTTTTCCAGTCCGTGTTCTATGAATTTCGCAACAAGCTCTTTTCCTTTTACTCTGCCTTCTTTTATGGTTCCTTCCTGTATGGCATCATAAACTGATCTTTCCAGAGGTTCAATCACTATATAGAATCTGTTATGTTTGTTGGGTGATTTTCCTTCCACTGGACCGGCTTTACCTGCTATGGTTTCCCTGTATACTACTATAGGTTCAGATGTCTCTATTTCAACACCCTTCTCATCTATTCTGTAAGCTATGATCTCAAGGTGGAGTTCACCCATACCAGATATCAGATGTTCGCCTGTTTCTTCATTAATCTCGACTTTAACGGTTGGATCTTCTTTTCCGACCTGTCTTAAAACTTCGATAAGCTTTGGAAGGTCTTTTGTACTCTTAGCCTCAACTGCCACAGTGACAACAGGTTCTGATATGTGTTCCAGGCCTTCAAATGCGTCGATCTTCCTTCCATAATTGGTTAGGGTCTCTCCAGCTAAAGCATTCCTTGCGCCGGTTATGGCTACAATATTCCCTGCTGGAACTTTATCAGTGTTTATTCTCTCAGGGCCCATGTAAACTCCTACCTGCTGTGTTCTTGCTTTACCCATGGATCCTACAAAATAGATTTCAGTTCCTTTCTCAATTGTCCCACCATATACACGACCAGTGGCGATTTCACCAGCGTGTTTGTCAATACTTACGTCTGTAACCATGGCTGCAAGGGGTGCGTCTGGGTCAGTATTTATCATGCCCTGTCCTTCTTCACTTTCTATATCTCCTGACCAGATATGGGGGACCCTGTATTTCTGGGCAATTTCGGGACTGGGGAGATGTTCTACTACCATTCCAAGCAGGACATTGTGAATTGGGACCTTCTCTGCTAATTCTTTTTGTTTCTCTTCCCTGCAGTGTTCATAAATATCTTTAAAGGTTATTCCTGTTTTTTGCATAATTGGCACGTTTATAGCCCAATTATGGTATGCGGAACCAAATGCAACACTTCCATCATCAACCTTGGCTAGCCAGTCTTTCCTGAATTCTTCTGGAGCCATTGATTTTATCAATTTGTTTCCATTGGCTATTATTTTTATAAATCTTTCCTGCAATTCATCTGCAGACAATTTTAGCTCATTTATGAGACGATCTACTTTGTTTATGAAAAGTACAGGTCTCACTTTCTCTTTTAAAGCCTGTCTTAGGACGGTTTCAGTTTGTGGCATAATTCCTTCCACTGCACATACAACCACCACAGCACCATCCACAGCTCTCATAGCCCTTGTTACGTCTCCACCGAAATCTACGTGGCCCGGTGTATCTATGAGGTTGATAAGATATTCATCATCTTTATATTTGTGGACCATGGACACGTTTGCAGCGTCAATAGTTATACCTCGTTCACGCTCTTGCACATCAAAATCAAGGTATAGCTGATCCCCTGCAAGCTCAGCAGATATCATACCTGCCCCTGCTAACAGGTTGTCAGATAAAGTGGTTTTCCCATGGTCTATATGGGCCACTATTCCAATATTTCTAATGAACGGAGGTTGATACATCAGTTCCTTAATCTTCGCAATCATTTTAGTCCGTCTACTCAATACAATCACCTGATAAGTGCAAAAAAACTGTTCTGAATCTGTTTATTCCTCTATCAATACTTTATTCTTTATTCCAATATCTTGCTTTTATTCCTGAAAACTTGTTAATCCTTTAAAAATGAGGTTTTTAGTGGGCAGATCTGGCGATTCTCTCTTTTTCCTCTTTCTTTTGAATTGCAAAACTTTTGGTATCATATTCAGATGCAAATAAAACTTCGTCAGCAAGGCATTCTGCTATTGATTTTCTGCTTTTGAATGAGGATTGCATGGTACCTCTGGTTATAAATCCCAATGCTAAATCAACTCTTCTTTGAGGTGCGATATCCACAGCTACCTGATATCCAATTCCTCCATATTTTATTCTGGTTGTCTCTTCTCTTGGTGCTGTATTTTCAACAGCCTTTATGAGTATCTGCAGGGGGTTTTGTTTTGATCGTTTATTTATAATATCAAAAGCATCTCGCACCATATTATAGGCCTTGTTTTTTTTCCCTGAGTTTCTTTTTGTTCTCATGATCTTGTTGATCAATCTTTCAACAATAGATACTCTAGATTTTGCAAATTGTCTTTTTACATGTCTTCCCAATGTGTGGGGAACCAGGATTTCGTCTAGGCATATATAATTTAGGAGACCCCGGTCTTCTATTTTCACATCACCTAATTCCCACTTATCAAAAACCTTAAAACTCATTAAATTACCTCACTTTATCGTATTGGTTTTTCTATTTTACCTATTACCATTTGTTCTAGAGAAACGTTATTTACCTTGGTAACCTTCCATCTCACTCCAGGAATATCTCCCATGGATCTTCCGGCAGGTCCTCCGATCCCTTCTATTATAACCTCGTCGTGCTCATCTATAAAACCTATAGCACCATCTCCAGGGACAAAAGCAGTTAGTTGTTTCCCATTTTTTATAAGTTGAACTCTTACACATTTTCTTATAGCAGAGTTAGGCTGTTTTGCCTCTATACCTACTTTTTCAATTACAATTCCTCTGGCTTGAGGTGCACCTTCTAATGGATCAGCTTTAACATCTAATCTAAGAGCTCTCCTTTTATAATGAGGGTCTCTCCATCTGAAATTTTGTCTATTTTTTTTAAGCTTCTTTGCTGCGAAAAGTCCAGGCAAATTAATTCCTCCCTATTATCCTTACTTTAACTTGTTATAATTATTATTAAACCAGTATTGATCGTTATTTTTATTATTTTTTTTATTAATTATTGTTCTCATTTTATTACAATGTTGTTTATGTTATGCTGTCTCTTTGCTAACATCCTTGCTCTTTCAATGTTTTTACCGCCTCTCCCAATAGCAGTCCTTTTATTTCTTGGATCTGTTTCTATGGTGGCGATTTTTTCTCCATTTTCCCGTTGAAGTATTCTGATACTTCTAATTTTTGCAGGGGACATTAAATTAGAAATAAATTCCACCGGATCTTCGGAATGTTCTATGACCTCAATGCCTTTATCCACTGTTTTTTGAACTTTAGTGACTGTACTTCCTCTTTTTCCAATCGCAAGTCCCATGTCTCCTTTTTTTACCAGAAATGTTATTTTTCCGTTTTCATCGTCTACTATGCAGTCTTTGACCATTGCTCCAGTCATACTTTCAAAAAGGGCTATGTATCTTATTTCATTGGTTGTAAATTTTATAGTCACAGAAACTACCCCATAAATTCTAATATAGTAGAATCACCTGGATCCTTTATAACAAGTGTAGCCACTGTAAAGGGCTTACCACACACTGATCCCAGCTCAACACTTGTACCATCATAGTTATAAACAGGAACATTTGATAATTTTGAATAATAATTTACATCTTCTGCTATATCTTCAGGACTATTTTGGGCAATAATTACTAACTTTCCTTTACCTAGCTTTAAATCCTGAATTGATTTATCTGACCCTAATGTGACAGTTCCTGTGTCTACAGCAACTCTAATTCCTCTATCTACGTCCATTTACTGCCTCCTATTTCCTTGGTTTCATTATGACGCCAACAGACCCAGTTCCCAGGGGGATGGGTTGACCTATTATGATGTTTTCGATTATTCCACTGAGATGATCAATTTCACCTCTTATACTTGCTCTTAGGAGATGTTTTCCAGTCTCTTCAAAGGATGCTCTAGCCAGAACACTTGCTTTTTCTCCACTGACACCGTGTCTACCAATGGATTTAACTGAACCATCTGCAGTCATCATATCAGCGACAAGCATTATATGTCTTACGTCTACAGTGAGTCCCTGCTCGTCCATAGTGCTTTGAGCTTCTTTTATTATGGCATTTCTAGCAGCTTCTATTCCTAAAACCCTTTCTATTTCGTATATATCGTTGGTGGTGGTTCTGATCCTATCGATACCTTTCATCTTCAAAACAGCCCCAAGATTTGAACCTTCGGTATGTATTACCCATTCTTCTCCTTCTTTACTTATTACTACTTTTCCAATATTTTTGACCCCAGAGATCTGTAAGTCCCGAACTTTGTCAGCCAAAAGTCGAAGTTCTCGTATATTAGGAGTTGGAGGTTCAAAACTTAGTATATTTTTATTTATTTGTACCCTTTTAAAAGCTTTTTCTATTTTCTTTATAATGTCATCAAATTCTAATCTTTTATCATTTATTTTGTCATCATCTAACTCAACAACCACATTCATTTCAGCATAATTAATATTAAAATCCTTTAGGATATCTTTCATGGTGATTTTACCGATTTTATTGGCTATTTTCCTTATAAACTCCTCGTCAGTACGGTAGTCCTCTTGGAAGTATATGGCCATTGTAGGGGTGGATATCTTCTTTCTTGCATCCACGATCTCAATCAATCTTGGAAGCCCTAAGGTAACGTTTAATTCTGCGACACCTGCATAGTGAAAAGTTCTCATTGTCATCTGTGTTCCTGGCTCTCCAACAGACTGCGCTGCCACTGTACCTACTGCTTCACCGTCTTCGACCTTGGCACGCTCATATGCTTTTTTTATTTCATCTAATAATTTTCCAAGCTCTTTGCCAGTTAAATCATGCCTTTTTGTAGCGTCAACTATTTCATTAACAAGGCTTTTGGGGAAGTCGACTCCTTTTTTTTCTATAACACCCATGATCCTTTTTGTATCCTGCACAAAACCACCCTGAATATTTTACCTGAATATTTTAAAGTTAAATAAATACTCATTTTATTCTTATATTATATTTTTAATTCCTTTTAAATTCTTTTTTAACGGTAAAGCAAAATTCAGCCTATATGAGACTATTTACTGGATTTGATCCTGATTTCTTCGATTATTCTATCCAGATCCACCACTTTTCCATAATCACTTTTTGCTGGATCCACACCATCTTCACCATACATGGTCTGAATTATAATACCTCTGTTGTCCCTTACAGTTCTGTCTGGATTAACACTTAGGTCTTGTAGAGCATTTACCAGTCTACGTTGCATATAACCGCTTTGGGCAGTTCTTATAGCAGTGTCAACAAGACCTTCTCTACCACCCATTGCATGGAAAAAGAACTCAAGGGGATCAAGTCCTTGTTTATAGCTTGAATGTACAAAACCACGTGCCCTAGCACCCAGTTCTCCTTTTTGGAAGTGTGGAAGTGTTCTTTCAGAATAACCTCTCTTTATTCGCCCTCCACGAACTGATTGCTGTCCAACACAGGCTGCTATTTGAGTTAAGTTTAACATAGAACCTCTTGCACCGGTAACTGCCATTATAACTGCATGGTTTTCCATTCCAAAGTAAATTTCTGCTATTTCACCTGATTTGTCCCTCGCCTCACCAAGTACTTGCATTATCTTCATTTCTAGGGTTTCTTCCATGCTTCGCCCTGGAAGTGGTTCCAGTTCATCATTTTTGTAAGCTTCAATAAGTCGTTCTACGCGTGATTCAGCTTTATCTAATAGCTCTTCTATTCTTTCTCTGGCTTCTTGGGGTATTTCTTCATCATTAGTACTGGTCGTGAATCCTTTTTTCATTATCCCTGCAATTGCAAGCTTTGTTGCTGAATCCAAGAATTCTCTGGCTCTATCTGTACCATATTCTTTTACTATATGATCTAGGATTTTTCCTGAAAAAGCACCATATGCTTTATCGTCAATTACTCCACTTTTTAGGACACCGTCTTCTATTACTACATAAGAATCATTTTTACATTCTTTCTTGAGACATTCATCACATTTTCTGCATATCTCTGCTCGATAAACCACATTCAGGTCATCTGGAAGTAACAAACTAAATAATTGTTTACCTGTCCAATTTTTACCGGTTTTTTTAGGCAAAGGAACCTTTGCATGTTTTAACATCTGGAATATTTCCTCTTCTCTGAAAATGGAACCTTCTCTGGTTAGTAGATAGGCACCAGATATATGGTCGTGAATTCCTCCAATTATAGGCCCACCAAATCTGGGAGATAATATATGTTCTTGGACTCTCATCAATGATTTAGCCTCTGCACGTGATTCTTCTGTTTGGAATACGTGCATATTCATTTCATCACCGTCAAAATCTGCGTTGTAAGGAGGACATACACATAAATTAAGTCTGAAGGTCTTATATGGTAGTACTTTTACTTCATGAGCCATCATGGACATTCTGTGTAGTGAAGGCTGTCGGTTGAATAGAACAATGTCTCCGTCTTTTAAGTGTCTTTCTACAATGAAACCAGGCTCTAATTTTTCGATTACAGTGTCTTTGGTCTCTTCATATATTCTGATCTTTCTCTCATCAGGTCTTATAACATAGTTGGCACCTGGATGCACTTTAGGACCGTTTTGAATGTATTTTTTAATCTCTTCCATGTTCCATTCAGTTACATAAACGGGCACAGTAACCTCTTTAGCAATGATCTCTGGAACACCAACTTCATTTATACTTAAATTTGGATCTGGCGAGATTACAGTCCTTGCTGAGAAATTAACTCTTTTTCCAGAAAGATTACTTCTAAATCGTCCTTCTTTACCCTTCAAACGCTGTGCGAGCGTCTTTAGAGGTCTTCCTGATCTGTGTCTGGCTGGGGGTACTCCAGATGCTTCATTATCAAAGTAAGTAGTAACATGGTACTGTAAAAGTTCCCAGAGGTCCTCAACAATGAGCTGGGGAGCTCCGGCTTCCATATTTTCCTTAAGTCTCTGGTTGATTCTTAAAATATCAACGAGTTTGTGGGTTAGATCATCTTCTGATCTTTCTCCAGTTTCAAGTGTTATGGATGGTCTTACAGTAACTGGAGGAACGGGTAATACAGTTAAAATCGTCCATTCAGGTCTCGCAACTTTCGGATTCACACCTAAGATCAGAGAGTCCTCGTCAGGGATCTTCTCCAACCTTTCTCGAACTTCGCTAGGGGTGAGTTTGTAGTTACCCTCTACAATAGATACTGGTTTATCTATCTTGATATCTTCCTGTTCTTCCTCACAGTGGGGACATTTATCCTTTCTTGCAACGGTATATATCTCTTTTATAAGATTGTTTACGCTTTCCTCATTTTTGAACATTTTTTCAATTTTTTCGTGGTAATTTTTGATTTCATTATTGTCTAGGAGGACTCTTCCGCAACTTCTACATGTTGATCTTAATGTTTTATGAATTGTATCTGCGAATCCAACATGAATAACAGGTCTTGCTAGATTTATGCTACCAAAGTGTCCCTGACAGTCCCCTCCTTTTGATCCACAGGTTCTGCATTTAAGTCCAGGGTCAATTACTCCAAGCCTTGGATCCATGAGCCCTGCTTCTATTGGGTACCCATCTTCGTCATAAGTGTCGGGAGTTACTATTTTTGTAACTGACATCTTTCGAATATCCTCTGGGGACATCAAACCAAAATTGATTTGGGAAATTTTCTTTAAAATACCTTTCAAGAGTATTCTCTCCTTATAAACTATGCTTTGTCTTCAAGAACCAGTTTGGGGAATATACAAAGGCTTTTAAGCTCATCGAGTAGAAGTTTGAATGCATATGAGACTTCCACTGGGAAGGTATCAGTTTCACCACAAATGGCGCAATATTTTTTGTCTCTTATTCTGTCATAGATAGCGATCATACCACATTCTGAACAGACTAAGGCTTCGTATTTATCTGATTCGTCAAGAAGTCTTTCTTTCAAAGCCAGTGCTGCTCCATGGGCAATTAGACAGTCTCTTTCCATTTCTCCAAATCTTAAACCACCTTCCCTTGCCCTACCTTCTGTTGGCTGTCTGGTTAAGACTTGTACAGGTCCTCTAGACCTTGCGTAAACTTTATCAGATGTCATATGATGTAATTTTTGATAGTAAGCTACTCCTATGAATATTTCAGCTTCTATTTTTTCACCTGTTATTCCATCGTAGAGAGCTTCTAGCCCTGCAGTTTCAAATCCATTTTTCTTCAGTAGGCTTCTAATTTCAATCTCATGGTTTCCACTAAAAGGCGTTCCATCCATTCTTTTTGCTTCAAGTGTTCCTGCTTTACCAGCAAGCATTTCCAGAACCTGCCCTACAGACATTCTGGATGGAATGGCATGTGGATTTATAATCAGATCTGGTACTATACCTTCTTCTGTGAAGGGCATATCTTCCTGTGAAACTATTAGACCAACAACACCTTTCTGTCCATGTCTAGATGCAAATTTATCTCCAAATTCGGGTTGTCTCTGGTCACGCACCCTTATTTTGGCTAATTTACTACCTTCAACCGTCTCTGTAAGTAGCACGGCATCTACAACGCCCTTCTCACCATGTCTAACAGTAACCGAGGTTTCTCGCCTTCTTTCTGCAACAGTTCCAAATTCATCGATTTCTTCTAAAAATCGAGGCGGGGATGTTTTTCCAATTAAAACGTCACCTGAACTTACTTTTACTTCTGGGTTCACAATCCCGTCTTCGTCTAGATGTTTGTATACTTCTTCTGATCTGTATCCTCTTACACCCTTCTCTGGTATTTCGAATTTATCCTCCTGTCCACCAGGATATCTTCTTTCTGAAGCTTCATATGACCTGAAAAATGTTGATCTTGAAAGACCTCGCTCAATAGAGGCTTTGTTGAGAATTAATGCATCTTCCATGTTGTATCCTTCATAAGACATAACTGCAACCACAAAATTCTGACCGGAAGGTCTCTCATCATAAGATGTTGCATCTATAATCTTTGTTTTAACAAGAGGTAATTGGGGATGATGTAGAAGGTGTGCCCTGGTGTCGGTTCTCAGATCATAGTTGGAGACATATAGACCAAGAGCCTGTTTGGTCATTCCTGCCTCCATGGTGTTTCTTGGAGAAGAGTTATGGTTAGCGTATGGAATGATACCTGCACAAATTCCTAGCATTGTAGATGGATCTATTTCTAAATGGGTGTGGTCTTTTGTAACGTATTCAGGAAACATTGCAATGTATGCGTTTTCTTCCTCTTCTGCATCCAGGTATTCAATTATTCCATCACCAATTAAATCCTCCCATTTCTTTTCACCTTCTTCTAATTTGGTGAGATGTTCTTCTGTTAGGTTGGATTTTCCGTCTTTAATTATTATAAGTGGTCTTCTGGCTCTTCCAGGATCATTGAAAATGTAGATCTCCTCTGTATCAGGGTAATAAGTGATGTTCATCTCATCTGAAACTTCACCAGATCTTCTTTTTTCCCTCATTTGTGCTACAAAATCTTCTGGATCACTACAGGTACCTATAATTTTACCATTAATGTAAATTTTGCATTTTTTCAAGATTTTGCCTCCACCAATGAATCTAAAACTCCCATCTTCTTTATCAGATCTTCTATTTCTTGAGGTTCAGATCCTTCTGATATCTTAACTAAAAGGGCAAGGTTTTTTACCAGACCACAGTTTGGACCTTCAGGGGTTTCATTTGGACATATCTTTCCAAACTGGGTGGGATGAAGGTCTCTCGCTTCAAAATGGGGTTGACTTCGACTTAGGGGTGATACAACTCTTCTCAGGTGGGATAGTGTACCCATGTAACTTGTTCTATCAAGCAGTTGACTTACACCAGCTCTTCCACCTACCCAGTTTCCAGTGGCGATGGCGTGTTTGATGTTTTCTGTGAGTACGTCCGATCTTACAGCCTGCTTTACTGAAGGTTCTTTTCCTCTGGCAAGGCTTCTCTCCAGTTGATATGTCATGTCTCTAGTAAGACTGGTAAATGCGACTCTAAATAGGTCTTCCATAAGGTCGCCAGATACTCGAAGCCTTTTGTTGGTGTAATGGTCCTTGTCATGTGGTTCTCTCACTTCAAAGATAACTTGAAGTAACATTTCTGTCATTTCAGCCAGATAAATAGCCTTTTCTTCCCTTTTTTCAGGTTCAACACCGATATGAGGTAGTAGATATCTATCAATTACATCCTCTGCTCTTTTGATTCGGTATTCTTCTGTCATGCCTTTTGCAACTCTATTTCCAATGTATTTAACGGCTTTATGTATAAAATAGTCTCTTCTCTCTTTTAACGTCATTTCTTCCAGTTCTTTGGGTTCTATATTAAAGGCCTGATTGGAAGTTTCAATATCATCTATAAGAAGGAACTGCATGTCTTTTTCGTCTGAGACACTGGTTACTATTTCCTCATCTGTTCCCATTCCCAGTGCTCTTAACAAAACAACAAGTGGTATTTCACCAGGCACATAGGGGAATGATATTCTAAGAAATACTCCTTTTTTCCGCGGTTTTCGATATTCCAATGTTATTCTGGCTCTGAAACCGCTTTTTATCGAAGTTACTATAGCTCTGGCACGTCTGTCTTCTACTTCACCTATTCTTTCTAATATTATTTTATTGGGAGCTATCTCTTCCATGGTCACAATGGCTCTTTCAGAACCGTTTACAATAAAATAACCACCAGGGTCCTGTGGGTCTTCTCCTTTAGCAATTAATTCTCTCTCACTTAAACCGTTAAGATGGCAGATATCTGATTTTAGCATTAAGGGTAACTCCCCAATGTATACTTTTTCAGGGGGCTGTTCTTCATCCCCTTTTATAAGAGCCATATCAAGGTACATATGTGCAGAATATGTTAGATTTCGAAGTCTTGCCTCTGTTGGATAAACCATACTTTTTGATCCATCTGCTTCTTTTGTGAATGGTTTTCTAATCTCTAATTTACCGGTTTTTACAGAATATTCGCCTTGTTCAAGGACTATGGGTTCGGTTATATCAATTATATCTTGTATTCTGTTATTTACAAAGTCGTTATATGATTTTATATGGTGGTCTACTAAATTGTACTGATTAAAAAAGGCATCAACCAGTCCCCAAGCACTTTTCTTCATGGAATTCCTCCAAAAATAATCAATTACTCTAATACCAAACGATAGGTAACAAATTTCCCTGCTGTAGGACTCTTTCTCATTATTTTCAAAACATCTCCAGGCTTAGCTTCAATTTCTTTTACGACAGGATCATCGGGTTTTATCTTGGGAAGCTGCTCGAGATGGATATTTAGTTCTTTTATAACTTTTTGCACGTCAGATTTTGATAGAATAACATGATCTGGAACCAATTCGTGTTTTAATATATCCTTCTTCACACTTCATCCTCCACTTAAAAATCAGGAACGGGCCCGACGGGAATTGAACCCGCGACCACTTGGTTAAAAGCCAAGCGCTCTCCCAGACTGAGCTACGGGCCCCGGACGCCCTGGCCGGGATTTGAACCCGAGTCGCGGGCTCGACAGGCCCGCATGATAGCCCCTACACCACCAGGGCAGATTCTCAGAACTAGATTATGTAGGATATAATCATGCGCACTTAAATAGTTTTCTAATATTTTAATATTTATAGCTATTCCTCTTATAAATCTTTCTCTTTCAAATCATAATTTCATGTATAACTCAATAAAATAGTAAGATCCCGCCTGCCGGACTTGAACCAGCAACCCTCGGATCTACAGTCCGATGCTCTGCCAAATTGAGCTAAGGCGGGATACGATAATTCATGAATGGGACCACCCGGATTTGAACCGGAGTCTCAGGCTCCCAAAGCCCGAAGGATCGACCAAGCTACCCTATGGTCCCAGTTATAAATTAAGTTATAAATTATAATTATTAATTATAGATAAAGATTATATCCTTTAACTCATAAATTTACATAAATCTAAATTATATAATATTTTTGATTAGTTTATTTTCTTTACTTTATTTTTCTTTACATTTTTATATTATATTTGTTCTATTTGATTATAGCACCGACTTAGAGCCCCGGACGGGAATTGAACCCGCGACCACGAGATTACAAGTCTCGCGCTCCACCAGACTGAGCTACCGAGGCATTTTTGAGTATAGAGAATATTCATTTAAATAGTTTATGGTATTAAATGTTTTGATGATACTTCTTTTAGTACTTCAACTGCAGGGAGTTTTTCACCAGCCAACAAACTTATACAGGCCCCTCCACCGCTACTTATATGGTTTATGCCTGAAGAAACACCTATTTGTCCTGCCGCCGCCGCCAGGTGTCCTCCACCAACTATTGAAAATCCATTTGATGATGCGATGGCATTTAAAACATCTTCTGTTCCCATACCAAAACCTTCTTTTTCAAAAACCCCTGCAGGGCCATTAGCGAATATTGTATTAGCCTCTCTTATCATTTTAGCGTATTCTGTAATTGTTTCTGTTCCTATGTCATATATGGAGTAGTTAGGGATTTTTTTGGTGGGAAATTCAACTCTTTTATCGTCTATGCAGACTGCGACATCTATTGGTATTTTTATTTGATCCCTAAATTCTTTTTTTAGTTTTTTTGCTTTTTTTATCCATTCTTTATAACCCTTATTTACTATAAATTCTTTGTTTATTTTTCCTATTTTAATATCAGATGCAAGA
The DNA here is from genome assembly GCA_016874685.1 of Methanobacteriota archaeon. GTDB lineage: Archaea > Methanobacteriota > Methanobacteria > Methanobacteriales > Methanobacteriaceae > VGTM01. Next base: position 10,920 of record VGTM01000010.1, on the reverse strand, counting down.
AGGAAAATATTTGCAACCAACCCTGTTGTAAGTATATAATCAGCACTACCATTTTTTAGGACGTTTTCTGCGACCATTATAGAATCATCTATCTTTATGCCACCTAAAACATAAACACAAGGTTTTTTCACATTATCTAGAACACTATGCAACGATTTAAGTTCTTTTTCCATTACTCTACCAGCACAAGATGGCAGTATAAAGGCAAATCCAACCAGTGAAGGCTGGGATCTGTGAGCAGCTGCAAATGCATCGTTTATGAAATAATCAGCTATTGGTGATAGTTTCTGGACCATATGGGTTTCGGCCTGTAATTCAGGTTCTCTGTTTAGCACTTCTTCTGAATAAAATCGAACATTCTCTAGAAGGAGAATATCGCCATTTTTCATATTGGATATATCCTCTCTAGCTGCTCTACCAAATATATCATCGACGTAAGCAACATCATGATTTAAAATTTTTGAAAGTGATTGGGCATGCTGTTCTAAAGTGGTGAAATCATTTTTTCCGGGTCTACTCTGGTGAGCCAGCACAACTGTTTTTGCCCCGCTCTTAGATAGTTCACTTATGGTTTCTGCATGTAATTGTATTCGTGTTTCATCTAAAATTAAACCAGTTTTCGGATCTACTGGAGAATTTATATCCACTCTCACTAAGACAGTTTTACTTTCAACATCGAAGTTATCAAGGGTCAAAAATTGATGTGACATGTCTCATCTCCTTAGATTTTGCTTACCAGATCAAGAAGTGCCTTTTCAGGGTCATCAGCCAGTATAATTCCTGATGCAAGCAACACCCCTTCGGTGCCTAAATCTATTGCAGCCTTGAGATCATCACCAGTAGAGATACCAGCACCACAGAGAACCTTCACCTTTTGATTTATATTATGTATAAGCTCTACAGTTCCTTCCACTATCTCAGGCTCTGCCTTTGATACTGGTATTCCAGATCCTATAAGTTCTGGAGGTTCTACCGCTACAAAATCAGGATTCAAGGTTGCAGCAGCAACACTTGTTTCTATGTTGTTAGTACAAACAATGTTACCCATCCCCAGAGTGGATGTTTTCTTTATAATTTCATCAATTTCAAAGAGTTTCATTCGTCTTTCTGAATGATTTATCAATGTACCAACAGCTCCTGCTTCTTTTACACATTCAGTTAATATGCTGCCAGTGTGACCTCCAAAATCAATAGCATCAACATGTTGAGACAACACAGCAATGTCAACTTCTTTTGAAATTCTGTAGATGTCGGGATGCTGAGGCGCAACCACAATTTTAACACCGGTTTCTTTGGCCACTTTTTCACAAATTTTGGAAAGTTCCAGGGCATTTTCTCCTGTGGATTCTAAATATGTTTTAAAATTTAAAATTACAAGGGGTGTTTGGGAAATTTCTTTCATAATTGTCCTCCGAAGAAATAAATACCATAATATCCTTATATTTGTTCACAATTATATAAAAATACTTTTTATAAAAATATTTTGGTATTCTTTGTTATTTATAATGAACTTCAGGTAAATATGGTATTATAAAGGGAGTTAGTAAACTATGAAAATAATAATTCGATTTTTTTAGATAGGCCATTTCATTCGATGGTTAAAAATAGTATGTTACGTATTGGTAAAATCTGGAAGAAAAAATTAAAAAAATAAAAAAAGAAGCTCAGCAAGCATTAATTGTAGCTTGCCACAACTTTTTTTGGTTTTCAATAGTGTAGTTTAGAATGTTTAAACTCCGAAACTACTTGAAATACCGTATTTTCCGTAGGGAATTCTCACCCATGCACCGTTAATAAGTACGAATGCGTGTTTGTGATTTCCTCTACCTGAAGCATACATTACTTTCGCTTGGTACCCTGCTGCGTTAAGTTTTTTAACTAAATAGTCTGCCATAGCCCAGCAATCACCAGTACCGTATTTTTCCATTTCAGCACCAGTGTGGTACCTGCCACTGTATCTAAAGTGAGCCCCAGATCGGATAATAGAATCCATTGTAGGATCAGAACTCCATCCACTAGAGCTGTATGAACTGCTAGTTCTTTTGTATGTTTTTTTTGCTTTTGCTTTCTTGGTGGTTTTTTTAGTCTTTGCTTTTGCTTTCTTGGTGGTTTTTTTAGTCTTTGCTTTTACTTTCTTAGTTTTTGCTTTTACTTTATTCGTCGCTGCATTTACTTTTACAACGTCTTTTTCAGTTAAACCTATTTTTGTGTTTTCATTAATTATATTTTGGCTGTTTGTACCCTCAGCTACAGGTATAATATACACCGCTATGCATAATGCAAGTAGCAATGCATATGTCGATCGTCGCTTAATTGTACCGCCTCCGTGTCTAAATGTTTAATAAAGCCCATCCAGACCTTGTATAGTATTCACTTGTTACATACTTATAAAGGTTTCGTTTCAAAAAATAACAAAAAAGGTTATATATGCTTATTTTTTCATTTAAACGTCAATTATGGGGAATTGATAAATGTTCTTAAAATTCCCAATTAAGAATCATTTTAGGTTAAAAAAAGCATTGAACTATGATATTTTTAAGATTTGAGTTTGCATAGAATTTTTACATAGTTGAGATCATTAAACTACCATACATGTCTAAATACACCTAAATGTTTCATCTGAAGTTTTATAATTTAATTTGAACGTTTTTACCATGTTTAACTTCGATCGTTTTTTAATAAAATTATTATATTTGATATTACATTTCTTGAATTATAGAACAATTATTTGTCTTTAATTTTTGTAAAATGTTATTGAATTTTGAACAATATCAATCGTTCTTATTATCAATGTAAATCAATATCTATGTAACTTATCTATTAGATCAATTCTAAATAATAAAAGTTTCAGGATGACTATGGTTATTTCAAATAAAGATTCAGAAAAACTAGAGAAAGCAGGTTACAGATTTGTTGGAGATAGGAGGCATGCTGCAGCCAAAGTATGTCATTGGACTAAAAAAAGTCTCTTAGATCAGGGAGTATGCTACAAACAGAAATTCTACGGTATAGAAAGTCACAGATGTTTACAGATGTCTCCAAGCATACCTTATTGTCATCAAAAGTGTCTTTTCTGCTGGAGAGATGTTTCTTTTACAAAAACAAAATTTATGGAGGATTTTGATGAACCTTCCAATATAATAGATGGTTGTGTTGATGCACAGCGAAATCTCTTATGTGGTTTTTTTGGAAATGAAAATGCAAATCAGGAAAAACTTCAGGAAGCACAGGATCCAATCCATGCTGCAATTTCTCTTGCAGGGGAGCCAATGCTTTACCCTATGCTAGATGAACTCGTCCAGGAATTCCATAGAAAGCATTTCACCACGTTTTTGGTTACAAATGGTATGACACCTGCAAGACTTGAAAACCTGGCTGAGGAACCAACACAACTTTATATTTCACTGGATGCACCAAATAAGGAAATACACCAGCAGTTATGCAGGCCACAGGTAGATAATGTTTGGATGAACCTTAATAAATCCCTAGACCTTCTTTCTGCTTTTAATTGTCGAACTGTTATAAGAATGACCTGTGTTAAAGGTTATAATATGCAAAATCCCACAGAATACGCAGATCTAATCAAAAAAAGCAGTCCTGATTTTGTTGAGGTCAAGGCATACATGTATGTGGGTGATTCCAGAAGAAGACTTAAACTGGATAATATGCCATCATTCCAGGAGATTTATGATTTTGCAAGTTCTATAGCAGAGAATTGTGGTCTTGAGATTGTTAATGAATCATATGAGAGTAGGGTTGTGCTTTTGCGTTAAGAATGGATTTATTTCTATTTTTTAGATAGCCAGACCCGAAATATGCTCTTTTGTTTAAAAGATTTCTATATTTTAAATAAAAAAACAAATTAGGATATTATCGGATTTTTATTTTGGAGATTATCTTATTAAATATTTCAAGGTCTTATTCATCTTAAATCCTTTTTATCTTCAAATTTAAAAAACACAAATTAAACTCAAAAAGATTATCTTTAAATATACAGAACAAAAACTTTTTTAAACTTTTTTTAAGTTAAATATCTAGTCTATTATCCATATCTATATCGAAAAATTTAAATCAAGGTTAAATAAATTATTCTTCATAAAAATATAGGTGATCTCATGAGAAGATGGATAATTATAATCTTGTTGATATTGTTTATTGCTAATACTGTTTATGGGACTTCAGGATTTGCAATAACTTTGGGAGAGGCAACAGATGCTAATTCAGCTTGGAAAGATTCGATAATGAATTATTTCAAATCTCATACTGATAAAGATGTGAAAAGCGCTACTACAAAGATTATAACTGCTGCAGAAGTAAATTCAATCTCTAAAAACGTGACCGGGAAGACATATTCTTCAGATCAGGTTGTGTCATGTGCAATGGTGGATTTGGGATACGATCAGGGAATAAAGATAATAGTGGATAAAAATAAAATAAAAGTCGTTACAGCAAAGATGTATGCAAACGCATTAAAGTCTTCTGGAATTGAGAATGGTTATGTTGTTGTGTCATCACCAGTCGAATCATCTGGAGAGGCAGCTTTAGCTGGGGTATTAAAGTCCTATGAGATTGCTGTAGGCGCTAATATACCGGAAGAGGCCAAAAAAGCAGCCATAGAAGAACTATATGCCGAGACCCAAATTGTTAACCAAACAGGTCAAGATCCAGATAAAATAGCCGAATTATTTGAAAAAGTTAAAAATGAAACTCAAGCTAAGAATTTACAAGATGCAGCTCAGATAAAAATAATAGTTTTAAATATTGCTGCAAGCATGAATATCAACCTCACAGACCAACAAGCTCAGCAAATTGCGAATGCAGTTGCAAATTCACAGAAAGCACAGTCAAGTCTAACAGAATTTAAGACACAATTACAAAATGTAACTAAAGAGATGTTTCAGGCAGGGGATATCTGGACTCAGATAATGAACTATTTACAATGGATTGTAGATTACATAAAACAACTGATTTATGGACAGAAATAATTTTGTTTGATAAATTGTTTATAATTATTATTAAAAAGGGGATAAAATCAAGTACTTAGAGATAATTTTAAAAGTATATATGATATTTATATAAAGAGATTGCTTACATCAAACTTTAAGACAATAACTATATACTATCCAACGTTATAGGCCAAGTATTGAATTCAGAAATAGTTTAGGGGACAATCCAGGAGAAATACTGATAAAATGTTTATGGCTGAAAATCATGCTCAATTTATAATTGAGGTTGCACTTATCATACATGTGGGGGTTATGTTTTTTTTTAATATACTTCCCCTTCCCTTAAGTATGGTTCTTTTTTTGGGACTGGTTTTGACAGTAATTTTGGCACTGCTTTTTGGTCTGGATGCGTCTTTTCTTTTTCTTCCATATGTATCGCATTATGAATTCACTCATCCTTATGGTTCCATTGCCCTTTTTTCATGGATGACTATAATTGCATCTGCAAATTTGTTAAGCGAAATGGGAATCAGATCTACATCCATAAAAGCTTTGGCTGTAATTCTATTTATTGTGATGGCTATTTCAGGCGGGTTAATGCACAGATCTTTCTTGATTTTATGGTTTATTGGATTGGTGTTTGGGATGTTGCTCATGTCTAAAAGCTTCAAGAGAAGTTCGAGATTGACACCTAAAAGTATTATAACATTGATTGTTGCGGGGGTGGCTGGTTTCGGATTACTTGAGTTATTATCCAAGATTTTCAATGCTCCGGTTTTAAGTCCTCTTATGAGGGTTAGTAGAATTGAACAATTTGCCCTACCAAGCCTTAAAATGGTTATAAAAAATGTAGTTTTATGGGGACATATTCAGGGGTCATGTTTCTGGGCGTCTGAATGCCTAGGAGGCTCTTGTGGTTATATATCACTTCCAATGAATTTAATCCACTTTTTTAGTTTACCATATCCTTTATTTTATGGAGTTTTAGTAATTAAAAAGGATTATATAGATTACATGCTTCCAGGGATATTTGGATATGCATTTGATTTTGGATATGCTGGACTTTTCTTTATTCTGTCATGGAGTGTCATAGTAATATGTGCAGGTTTTGTTGTGCTTAGAAAATACAGAAGCAAGAGGAAAAACGGAAGTCGCATGTATCTGGGAAGAGAGGCCCTATTAATAGGGGCACTTTCCGCGTTTGCGGCACAAACAATAGTTGGGCTTTTTATATTCAACAGATCTATTAACGGGTCTGCTCTTCTGGCTTATATAGTCTTATCAGCACTGGTTATGGCTCATGTAGTGACTTTAAAAAGGAGAATCTAGAAAAAAAGGGATAATACACTAATAAAGCCATCTATTTTTCGTATATAGGATATTATAAATCATTCAGTTTTAGATTGAATACTAATCTGATAAATATAAAAATATAATTCAAAATGAATAAAAAATAATAAAAACTGTGATTTTCTTTTTTGGCTATTCCATACACAATTCAACAGCCTTCCGAGCAGCCGATTCCATAGATGTTTCAAAGGAAACCCCTGCTTCAGTCAAAATTCTCTGTCCTTCTTCTTCATTAGTCCCTGTGAGTCTAATGACCAGGGATACTTTACGTTTAGATGCATTCTGGACGTTTACAATTCCTCTGGCCACATCATCAGCCCTTGTGATCCCGCCGAGAACATTTAAAAATACAACCTTTACATCTCCATCAGAGATGACCAGATTAAGAGCTTTTTCAATATTTTCTTGGGATGCTCCACCACCTATATCAAGGAAAACTGCTGGTTCTCCTCCATAAAGTTTTAACATGTCCATACTGCTTAAAGTAAGACCAGCACCATTTCCAATAACTGCAATATCACCATCAAGTTTTACATAAGCAAATTCCTCTTTTTTATATTCTTCAAGTTCCCTAAGTTCTCTGTGTTTATAGAGCGCATCATCATCTACATCTAGCTTTGCATCTGCGGCTAGGATACTATCTTCTGTTAATACAAGTGGATTTATCTCTGCAAGTGTAGCATCGTATTTATTAAAAACCCCATAGAGCATCCAGATTATAGAACCCATCTTTGAAACAAGAGGGTTTTCAACTCCCATTTTTATGGCAATTTCTCGAGCCTGATATGGTAAAAATTCATCAAGAGGGTTTAAATGATATTTAACAATTCTTTCTGGATTTTTTTCGGCTAATTCCTCTATATCAACTCCACCTTCTTTACTTGCCATTATTAAAGGTTTTCTATTAGTTCTATCCATTATAACGCTCAAATAATACTCTTTTTTTATCTTGATCTTCTCTTCCACTAGGATAGTCTCGACAGTTTCTCCTTTTAGCTTGGTGGAAAAAAGCGCTTTTGAAACATTTAATGCTTCTTTGGGTGTTTCTGCAAATTTTATACCTCCTGCTTTACCTCTTCCACCTACCAGAACCTGTGATTTTAAGGCAACAGGTTTTTTTATTTTAGATGCAGCTTCCTGTGCTTCTTCTGGGTTTTTTGCTATGTAACCCTCACCTACAGGAATGCCGCCTTTTTTGAATATGTTTTTTGCGTTGTATTCATAAAGTTTCAAGTTTTAACCCCCCGATTATTCTCTATTCCATAGCCAGATCATTCGAAAATAAAAAATCATTATTTAATTCATGAAATATTATTCAAAAAGCGCTGCCCCAGCTTCAAATGCAGAAAGGTTTTTATTTTCAGTTCCTTTGGGTACACTTTCAGTTATTGCTTTTTTCATAGCTTTCTCTGATACGGCGTTTGTTATCCTTGTAAAAGCTCCAAGCATTACAATATTGGCTACTATACCAATTCCTATCTTTGAAACAGCGATATTTGTTGCGGGAGCCTTATAATAGTTTATATTATGTTTCTCGATAAATGGAAGTATCTCATCCTCAATGATCATGTCAGGATCTATTATTAGGGTTCCCTGTTCTTTGAGATCATCTATGTAGGCCATTAGTGCTTGATGTGACATGGCTACGAAAATATCTGCTTCCTGGACCTTTGGATAGTCTATTTCCTCGTCACTTATAACTACTTCGGTCCTTGAGGCTCCTCCTCTCGCTTCTGGACCATATGATTGTGTTTGAACAGCAAAAATATTATCATAAAGTGCTGCTCCTCTTCCAATGATTATCCCTGCAAGTATAATTCCCTGGCCACCGAATCCAGCAATTCTTATTTCTTTTCGCAATTCAATCCTCCATATAAGCTGATTTTAATTCGGATGAAGGTTTTTCATCCCATTCTTCTTTTATTAATTTATAAATCTCATCTGAAAGTTCTGGTTCCTCTTTATTTACAAATTCTCCAACAATTATTTTTCCTTCAAGCTTTTTCTCATCCATTTTGTCTGCTTTCTTTTTGACGATACTCACAGATTTCATCCATTTCATCATTTCAATTGAAGATCGCATCTGGTTTTTTCTTCCAAAATAGGTGGGGCACTGTGAGATTACCTCAATAAAAGAGAAGCCTTTATTGTTTAGGGCGTCTTTTATGCTCATTGAGAGCTGAAGGGGATGGGCTGTCGTCCATCTGGCAACATAGGTTGCACCTGCAGCAGATACCAGTTCTGATAAATCAAAAGGTTTTTCCATTGCTCCATATGGTGCTGTGCTTCCATAACTGCCCTTAGGGGATGTTGGGCTAATTTGACCTCCGGTCATTCCATATATGCTATTGTTTATACAGATAACTGTGAGATCTATGTTTCTTCTGGCTCCATGAATAAGATGGTTTCCCCCTATGGCTGCTGCGTCTCCGTCTCCTGTAAATACCACTACGTTAAGGTCTGATTTTGCTATTTTAATCCCGGTTGCAAATGAAATGGGACGTCCATGGGTGGTGTGTAAGGAGTCACATTTTACATATCCAGGTATTCTTGATGAGCATCCTATACCAGATACCATTACAATATCGGATAAATCAATTTCTGCAAGTTCCATCCCATTGAAAAAGGTGTTTATCACTATACCATTTCCACATCCGGCACAGAAAATATGTGGAAGTCTATCTTTCCTCAGGTACTTCATAAAACGACTTTCATGCGTTTTATCCATTTCTTCATCTCCTTTGAATAAAATTGGATGTTCAAATTACTTCTTTTTTTAGATAATTATTTGTATATTTTTTAAATTTGTATATTTTTTAAAATTATAATCAGTTTAATGATCATTTTCCTGATTTTATCGTAGCTAATATCTCTTCTGGTAGATGTATTTCACCACCAATCTTTGGAAGTAGTGTAACCTTCTTACGGTCTTCTACAACTCTTTCAACTTCATAGACAATTTGTCCCAAGTTCATCTCAACCACGATTATTTTTTCAGCGTTCTGGGTGGCGTTTTTAATTTTATCCTCTGGAAATGGCCATATAGTGTCTAATTTTATGTGCCCTGCTTTAATTCCTTCTTCTCGAGCTTTTTTCACCGCAGTTAAAGCAGATCTTGACGGAGCTCCATATGAAATCACTATTATGTCTGCGTCGTCTGTGAACATTTCATGTGTTCTCGTGATCTTATCTTTGTTTTTGAGAATCTTATCACAGAGCCTTTTTACCAGTTTTGCGTGGGCTTGTGGATTGGAAGCGTCAGGGTAGCCCCTTTCATCATGGGTTAGTCCAGTAACATGAAGATTATAGCCTTTTCCAAATGGCGCCATAGGCGATGTACCTTCATCGGCTGCATCAAATGGTAAAAATGTTTCCACTCCTTCTTCAGGCATTTGACGATAAATTGCTTCAACTTCCTCCGGTATTGAAATTTTCTCACGCATATGCCCCACAATCTCATCACTCATTAACATAACTGGTATTCTATATTTTTCAGCTAAATTAAAAGCTTCAATTGTAAAATCAAAACATTCCTGAACTGATGATGGCGAAAGAGCGATTATCTCGTAGTCACCATGTGATCCCCATCTTGCCTGCATCATGTCACTTTGAGATGCCATAGTAGGTTGTCCTGTAGATGGAGATCCTCTCTGCACATCCACAATCACGAGTGGAGTCTCGGTAATAGCTGCAAAGCCTATATGTTCCTGCATTAGAGAAAAACCCGGGCCTGATGTAGCCGTCATAGTCTTCACACCGCCCCAAACGGCCCCTATAACAGCTCCAAGGGCTCCGATTTCATCTTCCATTTGTATAAATGCTCCACCAGCTTTCGGAAGAATAATTGCTATTTCTTCTGCTATCTCAGTGGATGGGGTTATTGGATAACCAGCAAAGAATTTGCATCCTGCCTTAATGGCTCCACGAGCACATGCCACATTGCCTTGAATAAAATACTGTTCAACTTTCATCTTCTTCATCCACACTTATTGCTTGATCTGGACATAGTAAAGTACAAAGTTCACACTTTCGACATTCTTCTAAGTATTTAGGAATGGGTATAAGTACCCCTTTACTGTCTATGGTTTTTGATTCTTCATAGACTTGCCTTGGACAAAGTTCTATGCAAATATTGCATCCTTTACATAACTTCTCGTCTATGGTTATCATTTTCATTCCCTTTAGTTTTATGATGATTAATAATTTACAGAAATTCGTTATATGAACTTAGTTATACTCATATAAAAAAGGTTATGTTCTGGAAATCTGGGGGAATTATGTCTTAGAATATCATGGCCTAATACAATATAGAAAGTTAAAACATTATAAAATACCAGTAAATGCTTTATTATCCTTGAGATATAACAACAATACTCTATTTATTTATTGAGGAAAATTTAATGATCTATACTCTGAAGTTTTGGGAAATATCTTCGATAATTCTTTTTAATTAATATATAATTAACGAAAAAAAGTTTGAAATTTAATATAAAGATTTACGCTCATGCCTCCATATTAGTGCAAAGATTTAAGTAGTTTTAGTTACATATTATTTTGTATGAAAGCTGATAGTTTAGTGTTGGAATTGTTTATTCCAGATGAAGATAAAGCTATGAAGATTTTT
>VGTM01000009.1 GCA_016874685.1 Methanobacteriota archaeon | reverse complement strand
TTGTTTTATTCATGTTAATAAGGTTAAACCCTGATTTTAAGTCTTTTATATTGTCTATGGTTTTATTTTTGTTTTCCGGGATAATGGGATGGACAATGCTCAATTCACACACACCATCAAGTGTTTCACTTTTATGCATGTTTACAGGGCTTTTCGGTGTGAGTACGCTGATTTACAGTTTATCCCAGAGATCAGTCATTCCCACACAAAACAGATTTCACCATTTTAGGATTAACAGAAGTATTTTGAGGGGGATCTTTGCAGGAGGTTTTGCAGGAAGCATTCTGGGATTCCTACCTGGACTTGGACCTGCGCAGGGAAGTTTAATTGCCCAGGAGCTGAGTGGTGGAGTAGATTCAGGGAATAATAAGGAGAGTTTTCTTGTAGCCATAAGTGGTTTGAACACTGCAGACGCCCTCTTCTCACTTGTAGCTATCTATCTCATTGGTAATCCTAGAAGTGGAATAGCAGTCTATATCTACAAGATTCTACAAAACTTCGAGTTCAACCATCTTCTATTCTTTATATTTGTCTCTTTAACAGCAGTTTCACTTTCTCTATTTCTATGTTTAAAATTGGGAGATATTGTAAGTGAATCCATAGAGAAAATTAATTATAAAAAGCTTTCATGGGGTGTAGTTATCTTTATGAGCTCTCTGGTGTTTATTTTTTCAATTTTACAACATGCAAATATTCCATTCATATTAATCAGCTATATAACAGCAATATCGCTGGGTTTACTCCCGCATTACCTTGGAGTGAACAAATCAAATCTCATGGGGGTGCTCATTGTCCCTGCAATTGTTATATATTTGAGTTTAAGTTAAAATTAACCCATTATAACTTAAAAAAAAGTTATATGAACCAAATAAGGTGAAATTAACTAAAAAATAGAAAAAAAGTGCAGATATGTAATCACAAAAAATAAAGTATTTATAGTTTTATCGCCATTGAATTGATGAATAAGATTTATTCATAAATATTCAATCAAGATCAAAACCAATTTATATAATACATTTAATTTGTTGTAATGATCTAAAAACCATATTTACCTTTATTAATATTTGAGTGATATCATGCATGAAGTAATAATATGTGAAAAGCCAAAGTCGTCTGAGAAGATATCGAACGCTCTTTCACCTAAAGCAACAAAAAAAAGCTATAAAAGAGTTCCATATTATGAATTTGAAGAAAATGGTAAAAAAACCACAGTATTATCTGCAGTGGGTCATCTATATTCACTTGTACCCATAAAATCAGAAAAAAACAGAAATAAGAACAGATTTTTTGAAGTTGATTGGGCTCCGCTTTATGAGATTGATAAAAAGAAAAAATATGTAAAAAATTATGTGGATGCACTAAAAAAATTCTCTAGGGATGCTGATAGATTTATTCATGCCTGTGATTATGATATTGAAGGAACATTAATTGGTTACAATGCATTAAAGTATGCTTGTGGCAATGATAGCGTAGATAGAACGGTTAGAATGAAATTTTCAACTTTAACCAAAGAAGACATCTTAGAAGCCTATGAAAATCCGATTTCGCTTGATTTTAAACAGATTGACAGTGGAATTGCGAGACACGTGCTTGATTTTCTTTTTGGAGTGAATATATCAAAACATCTCACTGAATCTGTTATGAAAGCCACTTCAAGGTATATACAGCTTTCTGCAGGAAGAGTTCAAACTCCCACACTTTCCATACTCGTTGATAGAGAAAAAGAAATAAAAAAGTTTATTCCAGTACCTTACTGGCTTATAAAAGCAGCTTTAGAGGGTGGAATAATTGCTGATAACAGTAGAGGGAAAATCTGGGAGAGAGAAGAAGCAGAAAGCATCCTAAATAAATGTAAGGATAAAGATGCCCTGGTAAAAAATGTTAATATAAAGAAAACTAAAAAATCTCCCCCTGTTCCCTTTGACCTTGGAACTTTACAATCAGAAGCTTATGGTGTGTTCGGATTCAACCCAAAAAGGACACAACAGATTGCTCAGAATCTATATATTGAAGGATACATATCTTATCCACGAACTTCATCTCAAAAGCTACCAAAAAGCATAAAATATGACGAGATATTGAAAAAACTGGCCAAAAATTCTGTTTTTAAAAAGCATATATCAAAACTCAAAAAACCATATAAACCTAGGGAAGGTAAAAAAAAGGATGAAGCACATCCAGCTATACATCCAACCGGAACCTTAACTAAGGGGCTGAACAAAGATGCTCAGCGATTGTATGAACTGATAGCATACAGGTTTATAAGTGTTTTCAACGAAGATGCTGTCATAGAGACTATGAAAGTGGATTTAGATATTGGTGAAGAGTTATTCAGCTTCAGTAGAAAGAGAACCTCTAAGATGGGATGGCTGAAACATTATCCGTTTAGAAAAATTGAAAATGAAGAGTTTCCATCAATTGGTGAAGGAGATATACTGAAGGTTCTAAAGATTTTATGCGAGGAAAAGGAGACTAAACCACCAGCAAGATACAACCAGGCTTCTTTAATCAGAGAACTTGAGAAGAGAGGGTTGGGTACAAAATCAACCAGAGCAAATATAATTTCGATTCTTTATGACAGAAAGTATGTAGAAGGCAAGCAAATAGAGGTCAACCAACTGGGAGAACATCTTATAGACACCTTAAAGAAGTATTGTAACAAAATAACGAGCGAAGAGCTCACACGACAATTTGAAAATGAACTTGAAGAGATCATTTCAGGTAATATCCAGAAAGATAAAGTTATACAAGAGGCTAAAGTTGAGGTCGGTTCAATTCTCGATGATATTGAAAAGAATAAGCTTAAAATTGGTGAAGAACTCTATGAAGCCTATAAAGAAAGTAGAATAGTCGGTAAATGTAAATGTGGAAATAATTTGATCCTTATAAGTTCACCAAGGACAGGAGGAACATTTGTTGGATGTTCAGGGTATCCTGAATGTAAGGTAACATATCCACTTCCTTATGGTTCTTCAATACTTAAAACTACTTGTGATAAATGTGGACTTCCCCTAATATCATTTGGTAAACCTCGTCAAAGGGCTTGTCTTGATCCAAAATGTGGTAGAGATGGTAAAGAACCTTCAAATGAAGTTGTTGGTATCTGTCCAGAGTGTGGAAATGAGCTGATAAAGAGATCTGGGAGATATGGGGAATTTATTGGCTGTAGAGGATTTCCAAAGTGTAGATTTACAAAATCCATAGAAGAATAGTCTTGATTTTGATTATAAAATTCAAAATAAGAAAAAAAACAACAAAAAATTTTCATTCATTTCTTTTAACAACTGTTCTAGGAAGAATAAAAAGAACATAAAGAACACATAGTACATTGGTTGTTTTAAGATGTAGCCTAATACTCCTAAAAATCCTAAACATCCCCCAAACCAGTTTAGTTTAATTTTAGACGATTCTTTTTCCATATTTCATACCTCCTTCTTTTTTATTTTCTTTTTTTAATTATTAGTTCATTTTAGCCATGTGCCAGAAATTAGAATAACACATTTTAATCCACGTTTTCAATGTTTCCGTTGTCAAATATAAAGATATCTTCGATTTTAGCCTTTAAAACTATAGATATATCATGAGCGAGCTTTAAAGAGGGATTATATTTTCCTTTCTCAAGAAAAACAATGGTTTCCCTCCGTACGCCCACTTTTTCTGCAAGTTCAGCCTGTGTTAAATTGTATCGGGCTCTGAATTCTTTTATTCTGGTCTTCATTCCACATCGCCCTTTAGATTTAAACATTCATTGATAACAAGCATTGTGGAGATCATGACAAAAATAACTAATCCAAACAATTCTGCTGGTTTAAATACTCTATGCGAATAATAACCGCTGAAAAGCAGGAAACACATGAACGCTAAAGTTATATACCATGAATAGGTAGCAGCTAGTGTTCCTATCTTTTTCAATCTTTCATCTTTAGGTTTTTCCATTCCAATATAAGATAGGAAATTCACGACTATAATCAGTATGCCAACGAGCACCATAATAGCTATGAAGTCGTCAACAGTCTTCCATATTATCATATAAACTGCTAATATAATTAATATGGCTGATCCCAGCCACATACTTACTCTGTAAGGATCTATTATCTTTTTGTCAATCATTTTATACCTCCATGTTGCTTATTTGTAACATTATGTTAGAAATTTACCACATTATGTTAGAACAATATAACTTAATTATATTTAAAGTTTATGCTCATGCAAAGATTAGGCAAAAATGATCATGAAAAAAATTGAATTTTTTTTATCATTAAGGGTTTAGTCATGTTAAAAAGTCAAAAATTGTAACTTACGTGACCCTTGGTAAATTATGATCAAAGACATTAAAATCTTATAATTTTAAATACCTTTAAAACAAATCTCCAAAAAATAATAAAAACAATTATTCATTTAAGAATTAATAATAAAAATCTATATATTAAACACTAAAAATATTGAATCATAATAAGAACATAAGCAAAATGCAGATTCTTATAAAACAAGGGGATATTATGGAGGCAAAAGATTTTTTATCCAAATGTAAACCAATTATAATCATTATCTTATTATTTTCTTTGGCTTTTTTCCTGAGAGCACAAGCATATTATCTACCTGGAATTTCTGAACCAGTGCAACCTTTTTTTCAGGATGATAAGGGACTTCCATATTTCAGTGAAATGGATTCTTATTACAACTATAGATTAACCCAGGACTATATTGATCATGGTTATCTGGGTGATCAGGTATTAAAAAATGGTACAAATTGGGATTTGCACTCCTATTATCCTCCAGGTAGGGCTGTAGATTATCCTCCACTGATCGTTTATTTCACTGCATTTGCTTATAAATTCATAAATCTGTTTGCTCAAGTGCCATTGAATGTTATATGTTACTGGATGCCTGCCTTTGTTGGATCACTTTGTGTTATCCCAGCTTATCTTTTTATTAGTCGGATTACAAACGATTATGGTGGGATAACCGCTGGAATTTTGGTGGGTACTGCTCCTTTCTACTTTTCTCACACATTTGCAGGATTTTTTGATACAGACATGTTTAACATGCTTCTTCCACTTATGGTGCTCTGGCTTTTTGTTGAAAGCGTACGTGCAGAAAAAATCCATTGGCGAACGGTTTTAGTGATTTTATCCGCCCTATTCTTGCTGCTCTTTTCAATGGCCTGGGTGGGTTGGTGGTACTTATTCTACCTAATAGTAGGTTCAGTTATACTATATCTATTAGTATCCATTTATATACCTAAAATTGATGTTTTAGAGCCTTTAAATAAGTATCCAAGTAAAATAAAATGGTTCATAAGCCAGAAAGAGCTTTTTTCTCTAGTAGTTTTCGCATTTACAAGTACCTTGGTTTTGGGCCTCTATTTAGGATTTCCTAAATTTTTAAATTCATTGACGGAACCTCTTGGATTTATAAAGCTCCAGGAACTTGTCCAAACAACCTCCTATCCAAATGTGTATGTTTCAGTATCAGAACTCCAGATACCGGGTCCATGGGAAGTTGCTGGATACGTGGGCGGAATAGTAGTACTTGTGCTGGGTATACTTGGTGTTTTCACTTTGATCTGGAATTTAAGAGAAAAAAAAGAAAAGGAAGCAGGAGAAGAATCAGAGGATAAAGTCAAGGTAAAAGAAAGAAAAACAAAAAGAACAGGAGGAAGAAGAGGTAAAAGGAGGAGATCCAAAAGGGAACAAACTAAAAAAGAGAGCACAAAGGATATAAAGGAAACTAAAATAATAAAAATTGATGAGAAAGAAATTAAGAAGAATTATCTCTTCTATGCCATACTGTTCTCCATTTGGCTTTTAATTACAGCATATTCTATGACTAAGGGTGTGAGATTTGCACTCACATTTTCACTTCCTGTAGCCCTGGGTGCCGGAATCTTTATGGGTTTGAATATAGAGAATTTCAAGACATATTTTAATAAACACCTAAATCGAGAATTCGCTGCTATAGTTGCCTTCATTTTAACTGCCATTACTGCGTACATCTTCTTCGGAGAAAGCTGGTTAATATTAATTGCAGGAGGAATTATTGTAGGATTAGGTGTAAGATCCATAAAAACTTCCAAATACCGAAATATGCTGATTATTGTCCTTTTAATCGCAGCGATAGTGTCTCCATCTGTATCTAATGCATACTACTATCCAGCAGGTCCCGGAACAAATGACTCTATGTGGAATTCACTGACCTGGATAAAAAGTAATACACCGAAAAATACAGTGTTAACCTCCTGGTGGGACTTTGGTCATCTTTTTGCCAGCACCGCAGATCGGCCAGTTACTTTTGATGGTGGGACTCAGAACACTCCAAGAGCATATTGGGTTGGAAGAGCATTGGTTACCAATAATGAGAGTCTATCTGCAGGGATAATGAGAATGCTAACAAGCAGTGGAGATACAGCGTATATGACACTAGATAGTTACACTAAAGATACAAGCAAAAGTGTGGAAATACTTAATAACATTTTAGGTGTTGATAAGGAGACTGCATTATCTATTATGACCATCAAATATAATTTGAGCCGGGCACAGGCACAAAATATCACAAAATACACCCACCCTGATGATCCAGTTCCCTTTTTATTTATAACCAGCGGGGATATGGTTGGAAAAGTATATTGGTGGTCTTACTTTGGAAACTGGAACTTCACAAAGAATAAAACTCAGCCTTATTATTATTCAGCTTCTCCAGGATTCCTTGAAAATGTCAACAATACAACTGTAATATATTCTCAAAATGGTATCATTATATACCAAAATGAGACTAACGTTACAGCAGCCATGATAAATGTAGAAGCAATTCAATCTGGAAAAGTAAACGCTTCAGATATAACATTAGATAAAATTTTAGCGGATATACAAAAGGAAAAGAGCGATTTAATTATAAAACCACATAAATTCGTAATAATGCAGGGCAATGAAACCCTAAAAAATGAAATGGTTTCTAATAATAGTTCTATAAGCATATTTCTAATAATAGATAACGGCGCATATCGGTCCATAGTTATGAACAAAGAACTTGAAGACTCCATGTTTACACGAATGTTCTTTATGAGAGGCGTGGATTTGAAAATATTTAAATTAGTGTATGAATCACCGGAAACTGCGATAAAACTTCCAGAAAATGTGTCTCCAGAAAATGTGATTCAATTAGAATATCAATTAAACTTCGAGAATAAGGTTATGGTCTGGAAAGGTAGTTAATCCTAAAAATCAACAGTTCTTATTGAGCTAACTTTACCTTGAAGAGATCAGTTGCACTTATCACACCTATAATCTCACCATCCTCTTCAACCAGCAATCTCCATACTACATGATTAACCATTTCCAGAGCAACCTCTTGTAATGTGGCTTCCGTAGAAATAGTGACGAGATCTTCCTCCATTACATCATGAATTGGAACCTCGGCCAGATCATCACCTTCTGCTAAAGCCTCCAAAACATCCCATGTGGTGACGATACCAACATTCTTTCCATTTTTTGTTACTATGAAACTCCCCTTTTCTCTTTCCACCGCATTTTCCAATACCTTTTGCAGAGTTTCATTTTCGTCCATCCTATCCATCTTCTGGATCATGATATCCTTAACCTTCATAAAATCGCCTCAACTAAATATAAGCATTATAGGATATAAAATTTTAGTTACCTGAAAGAATTTAGTAGGGAAAAAGTTAATTATTATTATATGCAGATCTAAATATGAGTATTTTAACAACCAAAATCTCCTTTTATACTTCTTAATCAATTTATGTGAGCTTTATGGACATTGAAAATAAAATCCGGAAAATCGAAGACGAAATCAAAAGCACTCCGTACAACAAGGCAACATCACACCATATAGGGAAGCTTAAAGCCAAATTATCAAAACTTAAAGAAGAATCGCTGCAAAGAAAAAGCTCTGCATCTAAAGGAAAAGGTTTCCACGTGAAAAAAAGTGGAGACGCAACTGCAGTTCTGGTGGGCTTTCCGTCAGTTGGAAAATCAACTCTTCTAAACGAGTTAACAAATGCAGACTCCAAAGTAGGTGACTATCTATTTACCACTCTGGAGATAACGCCGGGGATCATGGAATATGAAGGTGCTAAAATACAGATATTCGATATTCCCGGAATAATCACAGGTGCTTCAAAAGGTAAAGGGAGAGGGAGAGAAATTTTATCAGCAACAAGAAATGCGGACCTGATAATTCCTGTACTTGATGTTTTCAATATGGAACAGATTAATATCATACAAAAAGAGTTAAGAAATATTGGTATAAGGCCAAATGAATCAGTTCCTGATGTCAAAATAGAAAAAAAGAGACTTGGGGGCGTCAACATTGCATCAACGGTCAATCTTACCAGAATTGATGATATAACCATCCGATCAATACTGAACGAATATGGGATACACAATGCAGATGTCCTCATACGTGATGACGTCACCATAGATCAGTTTATTGATTGTATTGAAGGCAATTGTAGCTATGTTCCTTTATTAATAGTTTTAAATAAAATAGATCTCCTAGAAAATAAAGTTCTGGAGGATCTACGATCAAAAATACCTGAAGCCATCCCTGTATCAGCAGAAAAGCAGTTGAACATCAATATACTGAAAAAAGAAATATTTGAAAAATTAAAACTTATTCGTATATATCTTAAACCCCAGGGCAAGAAAGCCGATTATAATGAGCCTCTTATAATAAAAAAAGGATCTAATGTTAAAGATGTTTGTAGCCGGCTCCACAGAGACTTTCTTAAAAATTTTAGATACGCCAAGATCTGGGGAACGTCTGTAAAGTTCCATGGTCAAAAAGTCGGTTTTGATCATGTTTTAAATGATAAAGATGTCCTAAGAATAATTGTAAAAAAATAAATCCAGAAATATTACAAATATCTAAAAAAAATAATTTTCAATAAACATGTTAAAAATTTTGAAAAAGCGTTATAGATAATATTTTAAGAGGAACAGAATTTAATAACATGATATAATATTTAGAAGTTAATCTTCATAATTAATTCTAATATCAAAATAAAACGGTGTGAAAATGAAATTAGATGATATAACCATATCAAAAGCAATAGTTGAAGGTTTTATGGAAGATTTCGTGGATTATATGGACGTTGACGTTGCAATAGGTGGTGGAGGTCCCTCTGGACTTACAGCAGGATATTACCTAGCAAATGAAGGATTGAAAGTTGCACTTTTTGAAAGAAAGCTCTCCATTGGAGGTGGAATGTGGGGGGGAGGCATGATGTTTAACAAAATAGTAGTGCAGGAAGAAGGTAAACGGATTCTAGATGAATTCGCTATTGACTCCCAAAAATATGAAAATCAATACTATGTTGCTGATTCAATAGAAACTGTTTCAACGCTGTGTTCTAAGGCATGTAAAGCCGGTCTCCGCATATTCAACCTCATGAGCATTGAAGATGTAATGATAAGAGAAGAAGAGATCACTGGATTGGTCTTAAACTGGAGTGCAGTAGGATCAGCAGGCCTACATGTAGATCCTCTCACCATAAGATCAAAAGCAGTGATAGATGCAACAGGACATGATTGTGAAATAGTAAAGGTTGTAGAAAACAAAATAGGGCCTCGACTAAACACAAAAACTGGTAAAATCATGGGAGAAAAGCCAATGTGGGCAGAAATAGGAGAAAAATCTATTATGGACAATACCAGAGAAGTTTATCCAGGATTATATGTTGCTGGAATGGCTGGAAATGCTGTTTATGGATCTCCGAGAATGGGACCCATATTCGGTGGTATGCTTTTATCCGGTGAGAAAATCGCCAAGATGCTCATTGAAAAATTAAAATGAAAAATAAAAACTAACAAGCGAACAAAAGAAATGAAAAAAGTAATCCTCATTACAGGAACCCCGGGAGTGGGAAAAAGTACTGTTTCAACACTACTTAAAAAAAAGTTGAAATCTCATCTTATAAAAATAAATGAAGTTGTAGATGAGGAAGTACTCTATAGTGGGTATGACGAGAGAAGAAAATTTAAGATAGTTGATCTGGATGCCCTCTGTAACCACCTAAATGAGATGATCCAGAATTTGGATGGATTTATAATTATCGAAGGTCATCTTTCACATTATTTAAAAAATTCAGATGTCGTAATCGTTCTAAGGGCTAATCCAGATGTTCTAAAAGAACGTTTAGAGAAAAAAAGATTCTCTGAACTTAAAATTAATGAAAACATTGAAGCTGAAGCCCTTGCAATCTGTGCCTATGAAGCCTGGGAACTCCATAAAGAAAAGGTAAATGAGATCGACACAAGTGATATTTCACCTGAAAAAGTTACAGATACAATTATTGATGTAATAGAAGGTAATAAAAAGTTTCCTGTAGGTAATGTAGATTTTCTTGAAAGTTTTTATCAAGGGACATCATGATCTTGGGCTAATTTAAATAGAAAATGAAAACTGAAGGAATTTTGAATCAGGGAAAAGCTTTTTAAATAGGGGATACAAACCAGATACAATATTCTTCTTAAAGTAGGTTTATTGAGAATTTTGTGTTATAACCTGGATCCATAAATATACTCCCGTATAAATCCAAAACATATAGAAAGCTTCTAAAACCCTATATTTCTATATTCTCTCTTTACCACTGGAGAAAAGAGGCTTAACTTTGAGAAGAGGAAGAAGACCCAGATGGATGCTGAAAATAGCGAAGGAACGAATAGATATCCTATTCAAACTTGCGGATAAAGAGTTTTCAGAGCATCCAGAAAGGTCGCATCGTTACGTTGAAATAGCAAGAAACATTGCCACCAGGTACAATATAAGAATGCCAAGAATCTGGAGGAGAAGATTCTGTAAAAATTGCTACCTATTCCTGAAGCCTGGATACAACTCGCAGGTGAGGTTATCCAAATCCTGCGTAGTTATTAGATGTTTTGAATGCGGATCCACCATGCGAGTTCCATATATAAAAGAGAAAAAAGGAAAAAGGAGAGAAAGGATTGAATCTCACATTATCAAAAAAAGAACTGATGAATAGAGCACTTTCTACCATCACGATAAATGTAGGGAAATCCGGGGTTAATGAAAACGTTATAGCTGAGATAAAAAGGCAGCTTAAAGAAAGAGAAATTGTTAAGGTAAAATTTTCAAAAGCTATATCTTCCCAGAAACAAAATTATATTATCAAAATAATTGAAAAATCAAACTCTAAACTCATTGATTTAAGAGGAAACGTCGCAGTAATATTTAAAAAAAGACATAATTAGGAGGCTAAATATGACCACAATTTACGATGTACCTGCAGATTTACTTATAAAAGAAATAGCAAAGGAGTTAGATAAAGAAAAAAAGGTAACACCACCAGAGTGGGCAAAATTTGTTAAAACTGGAGTTCACAAAGAAAGAAGACCTGAAGATCCAGACTGGTGGTATACACGGTGCGCTTCCATCCTTAGAAGAGTCTATATAGATGGTCCTGTTGGGGTGGGAAGCCTTAGAAGTTACTATGGTGGAAAAAAAGATCGTGGCTCACGTCCAGAAAAATTCAGGAGAGGAAGTGGCGCTATAATAAGAGGTGCACTTCATCAGCTCGAAGATGTTGGATTCATTGAAAAAATTGAAGACGGAAGGATTATAACCCCTAAGGGAAGATCTTTTCTGGATAAAGTATCAAACATCGTGAAAAAAGAAGTTCCTGAACTTGCAAAGTACTAACTGGAGGTTAGATATTGAGCGAGATCGAAGAATTAAGACGAAGAAGAATGCAGGAATTACAGCAGAGAGCTGCAGAATCTGAATCCCAAGAACAGATGCGTCAAGAGCTTGAAGTACAGAAAAAACGTTTAATGCTGCAATTACTGACACCGAAAGCTAGAAGCAGGCTTGCAAATTTAAGACTCACCAAACCAGAATTTGTAGAACAAATCGAACTTCAACTCATTCAACTTGCCCAGATGGGTAGAATTCAGTCAAAAATAACAGATGAACAGCTCAAAGAACTTTTACGAAAACTTTCCAGTAAAAAAAGAGATATTAACATAACAAGAAAATGAAAACATGGAAAACATGTGTACTTTACAGTGGAGGAAAAGATAGCTCGCTAATAGCTGTAATTCTTGAAAAATTAGGATATGAAATTGAGCTTGTAACTGTAACTTTTGGAATATTTAATTCATGGAAACCTGCTGCAAAGTCTGCATCATCCCTGGGATTTAAACATCACGTTTTAAAGATTGACAGATCCATACTTGAGGATGCCATGGAAATTGTCCTTAAAGATAGGTTTCCAAACAACGGCATAAATCATCTTCACAAGAAAACCCTAAATTTCGTATCAAAAAGTTACAATGTCATAGCAGACGGTACAAGAAGAGATGATAAGGTTCCTAAACTAAAAGAACATGAAATAAGGAGTTTTGAAGATAAAAACGGTGTTGAATACATAAATCTAGGGGGACTTGGTCATAAGACCATAGATAATCTCTCGAAGAGACTTTTTGTCATAAAAAAAGAAGAAAACAACATCAAAAATAATTCTGATTATGAAATGGAAATGAGGTGCCTTATAGATGAGAGAGAAGGAGAAGGTACTTCAGATTCCATATTTCCAAAACATGTACAATCAAGAGTAATAGGGTGGAGATAATGAGTAGAAATAAACCATTAGGTAAAAAACTGAGACTTGCTAAAGCCAATAGACAGAACAGACGTGTACCCCTATGGGTGATGCTTAAAACCAATCGAAAGGTCAGGACTCACCCAAAAATGAGACACTGGAGAAGAAGTAAGATCAAGGCATAGGAGGGGTTAAATGGAAAGAGTTTTTATTATTCCGCTTAGAAAGGTAAAAAATGTTCCAAGAACTGTAAGAGCCCCCAGAGCAATCCGTTACATAAAAGAATTTATAAAAAAACATATGAAAGCTGATGAGATAAAAATTGACGCATCTCTTAACGAGAAAATATGGGAACGAGGAATCCAGAAGATACCTCCAAAGATCAAGGTGAAAGCAACCAAAGAAGAGGATGGTACCATAGCAGTCACTTTGGTTGAATAGGTGAGCTAATGATTAGAAGGATGAACCTTAATGGAAATCCCAACCTAGGTGTTTCCATATCAACCACTGATGAAATTGCCATAGTCCCCACACACATTTCAGAACCCATAATCACCAGTATAAAAGAAGTTTTGGATGTTTCAGTCGTCAAGACACCAATAGCTGGATGTAGCCTTACTGGTGCTCTGTCAGTTGGAAATTCAAATGGGTTTATAGTATCCAGGTATGCACTTGATAGTGAAATAGAAAGAATAAGGGAACACGGTGTGAATGTTGAAAGAATACCAGACAAACTATCAGCCGTTGGTAACATTATACTCACAAACAATTCTGGAGCACTGGTAAATCCATTACTTTCTGATGAGTCTTTGGAAGTAGTCAAGAATGTTTTAGATTTAGAAGTTGTAAGAGGAAGTATAGCAGGATTTAAGATCATAGGATCTGTTGCTGCAGCCACAGAAAAGGGAGTGCTAGCACATCCATCCACCCAACCAGATGAACTTGACTTCATAGAAAGTGTTTTGAAAATTCCGGCTGATATTGGCACTATAAACAATGGCGTCCCACTGGTTGGAGCATGTACAGCGGCAAACAGTAAAGGTGTGCTTGTGGGGCTGAATACAACCGGACCTGAACTTGCAAGAGTGGAGGAAGCATTAGGTTTTCTTGAGGGATAATTATGAAAACAAAAATATTTCGTGTTCAAGGAAAATTTATGATGGGTGGAAGTCTAAAATCTTTCACCAAGGAACTAAAAGCAATTAAAGAAGAAGATGTACTGGAAAAAATATATTCCGACTTCGGGAGCAAACACCGAATAGGCAGGAACAAAATAATAATAGAAAAGATTGTAGAAATTTCAAAAGATGAAGCACAGGACGCTTTAGTTAAGGCGTTGTCCTGAAGGTGATCTTATGGAAGATAGAAAAAGACTGGAAGAGATCGTGAATCAAATAAACCTCTATCAGGGTCAGGCAGATATTATACAACAGCAAATTGAAACCATCAGAGTCTCCATATCTGATTTAGAAGTTGTCGAGAGTACCTTAAACAACATAAAAGGAGCAGAAGGTGCAGAAACCCTTGTACCTGTAGGTGCTGGATCATTTTTAGTTGCAGAGCTTAAAAATACAGAAGAAGTTATAATGAGCATCGGGGCAGGAGTGGCCATAAAAAAGAAAATTAAAGATGCAAAAGAACTCGTAGCTGAAGATAAAGCAGAACTTCAAAATACAATGAATAAAATGGCAAATAACCTTCAGAAAATTTCAGAAATTTTAGTACAATTAAGTCCAGAGGCAGATGAACTTCTAAAGAGTGTAAAGGAGAGTGAAGGTTAATTGTTTGAATCACTCAAGAAGAAATTTAACAATACCATAGGAAAGATCTCTGAAAAAGTTTCCAAGGATGTAGAAGAAGAGGCTGAAACTGTTGCAGAAGAAGAAAAACTTGTAAAGCTTCCTGGAAATGAGAAAAAAAAGGAAAAAAAGGCTTCAGATAAAGAAGAAAAGGAATCTGTCCCTGTAGGGAAAACTAGCGAAGAAAAAGCTGAAGAAAAAGTTATCCCTGCAGAAAAGGAAGAAAAATCAGGAATATTATCCTTTATTCGTGAGAAGACCATATCTGAAAAAGACATTGAAGATATTCTATGGGAACTTGAAATGTCACTTCTTGAGAGTGATGTAGCCCTTGAAGTTGCTGAAAAGATTATAGACACTGTTAGGGAAGATCTTGTTGGCAAAAAGATTAAAAGAAGAAGTGATGTTACAGAATTCACAAAAAACGCTTTAAATAAGGCTATTTCTGAAATTCTGAATGTTCAAAGCCAGAATATTGATTCTCTAATCAAGGAAAAAAAGGCAAAGGGAGAACCCTTGATTATTATGTTCGTGGGAATAAATGGGACTGGTAAGACCACAACCATCGCTAAAATTTCTACTTATTTTATAAATAAAGGTTATACTCCTGTTATAGCAGCTTCAGACACATTCCGTGCCGGAGCTATAGAACAGATAACCCACCATGCCGATAAAATTGGTGTGAAGATCATAAAACATAAAAAAGGTGCAGATCCTGCTGCAGTAGCATATGACGCTGTTTCCCATGCCAAAGCCAAGGGAAAAGATGTGGTTCTGGTGGACACTGCAGGTAGAATGCAAACCAATGTGAATCTCATGGATGAGATGAAAAAAATAAAAAGGGTAATAGAACCTGATCTAATCATATTCGTTGGTGATGCCCTTACAGGAAATGATGCAGTGGATCAGGCCATCAAATTCAACGATGCTGTGGGTATAGATGGAATAATTCTTACAAAAGCTGATGCAGATGCTAAAGGCGGAGCTGCATTGTCCATTGGTTATGTTATCAACGAACCCATTCTGTTTTTGGGTACTGGCCAGTCCTATGAAGATATTATGGAATTTAATCCTGAATGGATGGTTGGGCAGCTTATATAAAATTTTATTAGTTATTCTATTGAAAAATGGAGGAATTAGTAAATATAAAATAAGAATAAATTTGAAAACAACTGTGCTAGTATTTCAAATATAAAAATATTCATCTTCATTATATCTTCATTATTTACCAAAAAAATCTAGATTATAGTTTAGTTCCTCCATAACCCGCAAAATTATAATATTTCCAGACCATATCAACATTTCTAAAGCCTATATTCTGTAACCAGTCTACCTGATTGATTAACTCATTTTATGTCCTTTAATCCATATTTAATGATTTTCTCTTGATATATTAAAAAAGCTCTTTAAAATCTTTATTCTTCAAGTTATCCAAGTATTTTTTGTAACTTGGGCTTCAATTTGGGTATTTCAATTTTTATAGCATCCCAAACAAGTTTATAATCAACTCCAAAATAAGCGTGAATCAATCTATCCCGCATACCAGACATGCTTTTCCATGGAATTTCAGGATGTTTTTCTATTAAAACTTCTGGAAGATGTTTAGTTGCTTCCCCAATAATTTCAAACTTTCTAATCACAGCACTTGATGTTTTGTCATCTTCTTTAAGTTCCCTAAAAGTCATATCTTCTATAAAAAGTTCTATGGAATCCATAGCTGAAATAATATCTATTAAAAAGAGTTTGTAATCTCTTTTCATACTGGTACAACCTCTTTAAGTATCTGATCTTTTAACTCATCTCTTATAGCTCTTTCTGATACAACATCTACTCGCAAATTGAGTTTTTCTTCAAGAAAATCTGCAAGACCTACAAAATCAAAGAGTGTAGCTCCTTCAATAAATCTCACCATAATATCAACATCACTACCTTCCTTCTGCTCTCCTCGTGCATAAGAACCAAATAAACCAACAATTTCTGCCTTATACTCCTTTTTTATGGGTTTTTCTAACTCTTTAAGGATTTTTATAATTTGTTCCGGTTTTTTATCCAATTTCAGAGTAATATCTTTTGATTTTTTTTCCATGAAATCACCTTAAAGATGTTAATACTTAATCTATGTGATTATCATCCTTAAACGTTTCCGAATATGGGTGACTGTACCACTGAATCTTATTTCAAACCACCATAAACTGCAAAATTATAGTACTTCCAGATTACATCAACATCCCTGAAACCAATATCCCGTAGCCAATCTAGTTGATCAACGAGTTTTGCAGGTATATCCTCCTCTTCATGTTTTGGAAGCCATTTACTTTCTATCTTCCCCATAGAAATGTTTCTATTCATGTATTCCTTCCATTTTTCCATATAAATATCATTAAGTCTGTCACTGGCCCCTAAAACACTATCTGCATTATAAAAAACGCCACCCGGTCGTAGGGCATGATAAATCTGTAAATAAAATCTTTTTTTATTTTCATTGGTTAAATGGTGCAGAGCTAAAGATGATACAACCGCATCAAAATCTTCATCAAACTTAAAATCACGAAAATCACCGACATGATAGGTTATGTTACCGTATTCTGAAAGTTTTATTTCAGCCATTTCAATCATTTTCTCTGCTAAATCAATGCAAACAATTTTCGCATTTGGAAATCTTTCTTTTATATTTTTTGAAACATTTCCAGTACCACAGCCAAGATCTGCCACTTTAATATGCATTGAATTATTAAAAGGAATTGCATATGCTATAGAACCTATCATATTATTGTAAAAGGGTACCAGACAATGTATGATTTTATCAAATTCCGCTGCTTCGTCTTGGAAATGTTTTTTCACGATTTCAGTTAGATCTTCATCTTTCTCAGGCAATATATACACCTCTAATACTCAATTTCAAATAATCAATTTTTTAATCAGGTCAATTAAGGAATAATTTGAAAAAATTTATATTTTTAAATGAATTTCAATTTATTTTAACTAAGGTAAATAATAACTAATTTATCAAACATAATTAAAACAGTTTCAGAACAAATTAAGTATAATAAATGTATTATATCAAGAATTTTCAAATCTGAGGTATTACATGAGTTCTCCCGAAAATAAAAACATCTCTGAAATTCCAGAACTTAGAGACCAGTATGGTGTTTTTAGAGACCGTGCACATGCTGGAAATGTTCTTGCAGACATGCTTATATCTTATAAAGGAACAGATGCAATTGTTTTTGCTATTCCTGCAGGTGGTGTGCCAGTGGCTGCAGCGCTTTCTTTAAAGCTTAATCTTCACATAGAAGTTGCAGTGGTAAGCAAAATAACCCTTCCATGGAATAGTGAGGCTGGATATGGTGCGGTTGCTTTTGATGGGTCAGTTCGTCTAAATGAAAAACTCATCTCACATTTCGGACTTAAAGAAAATGAAATACAAGAAGGTATCGAGAAAACTTCAAGCAAAGTCAAAAGACGTGTTAAAGAATTTATGGGCAAGCGTGCTTTCCCTCCAGTTGCTAAACATCCTGTAATTCTGGTGGATGATGGCATTGCTTCAGGTTTTACCATGTTGGTGGCGATAGAAGCTTTGAGAAATGTAGGAGCATATAAAATAATTGTTGCCGTCCCCACTGCTCACTTAGATGCCTTAAAACTCGTTGATTCCAATGTGGACCTGCTTTTTTGTGCAAATATTCGAAGTGGCTGGGGTTTTGCTGTTGCAGATGCCTACCAGTTTTGGACAGATGTTTCTGAGGAAGAAGCAATAAATGTATTAAAATCATTAAGATCTGAACATCTCAAGTGATATAGCAATTGCAGTGGCATTGCTATAAAAAACAGACGCTAATATCCCCACAACCTTTCCATCCTGAATTATGGGCGATCCACTATCACCTGGCAGTGGAATTGTACTATAAGAGAATGAAAGATAGTGATACGTTTTTCCAAGAGTTAAGATGTTGCAGGGATTTTCTTTAGCACGTTTTAGAGCATAGGCGGGCCCTATTTTAGGTTTTCCAATTGCTGAAAAATCCAGTTTTGATGATGGAGCATCAGCTTCTATAACAACCAAATCACAATCGACAAATATCTCAATAATACGTCCCTTATAACCATCAACCACTACAAAATCTCCTAAACCACATTCTCCCACCTTTATAAGATGATAAACAGTCAAAATACAATTTTTTCCTTTATATTTTATGACAGCCCCAATAACCGCATCTTTCCCTTTGCATACTACTGTTCTGCCGACTGATATTTTTTCATTTATTTTTTTCATTTATTTTCGTCCTTCAGTTTTTTATACATCAACATAACTCTCCAAACCATACATTTGATAAATTTTTATGTCTATGAATAAGACAATTATTTTTTATTGGATTTTTATGGATTTTTTAAAATTATATGGTTCAAAACTCTATACACTGGCTAATTGGCATTAAAAGTTCTAATAATTTCTATAACTTTTCGGAAAAAATTGATAAAATTAAGTATGAAACATTTTTATAATTAAACATATACTTCAAGTGTAATTTAATTCTCGAATATGGAACTGTTTATCAGATTAAAAGATACTCTCACCTCTATGAATCCCTATCACAAAGAAGAAGTCCTCCCACACCAACATCCTCTGAATCTATCTCTTTTATGAGTATTATAATCGACTCTTCAGGTAATTCCATTATTCTACTTGCAGTCTTGGTAAAAGATTCAACAAGATCTGATTTCTGCTTTTTTGTCAATCTCGGTGAATCTATTGTGATAACAGGCATTTTACCTCCCCTGGTTCATCCTATGCTTTAAAAAAATTTTCTTTAATTCCTTATCAAATTCTTTTTTTGTCAGATTTTCTATCAGAATTACCATCCATCATGGTGAACTCGTGAAGTATCATATCTTTCAACTTTAGGAACTTCCTCTGCTGGATAGCCCATTGGAATAAGACAGAAAGGCATGATATTTTCTGGAAGATCGAAAAATTCTCCTACATCCCTTACCCTATCTTCTAGAGGATATATACCAGCCCAAACTGATCCCAGGCCTTCTGCGGTGGCTGCAAGCAGTATATTCTCTGCAGCTGCAGATCAATCTTGAACCCAGAATCCTGGATATTTTTCCATATTTTTATCAGCACATACAAGGATGGCCAATGCAGCATCCTTTGTATAAGTAGCAGTTGGATGGATCTTTGATATCCCTTCAAGAAGTTTTTTATCTTTTATCACGACAAAATGCCATGGTTGCTCATTTCCAGCAGACGGAGCGTTCATTGCAGCTTTTAGGATTTCCTCCACAACATCATCTGGTACTGGATCTTTTTTATATCTACGCACACTTCTTCTTGACATAATATCTTCCATAGCATCCATTTTTTTCACCCCCAATTATCAATTTACATTTTTAATTATATGATGGAAAATATTAAAAATTTTGGATTTATAAAAATAATGGGGTGTATAAAAATAATGGGGTGATTAAATGAGTAAAATCGCAGTATTAATAGATGATTTGTTTGAAGATTCAGAATATACCAAACCTGCGCAGGCATTTAAAAAAGAAGGACATAAACTGTTTCATGTAGGATTAAAAAAGGGCAAAATAGTGAGAGGAAAAAAAGAAAACCGCCCCATAAAAATCGAAAAATCAGTCAAAGAAGTATCTGTGGACGATTTTGATGCCCTCCTAATTCCTGGTGGTTATTCTCCTGATAGATTGAGAGCTGATGAAGACACTGTGAGATTTGTTAAAGAGTTTGTAGAAAGTGGTAAACCCATATTTGCAATCTGTCATGCCCCACAGCTGCTTATAACTGCCCAAGTTTTAGAAGGTCGAAAAATAACAGGTTGGAAATCCATAATTCAGGATATAAAAAATGCAGGAGCAGAATTCATTGACAAAAAGGTGGTAGAGGATGGAAATCTAATTTCAAGTCGTCATCCAGGTGATCTTCCGGCTTTCATTGGAGCGTCCCTTAAAAAATTAAAATAGTAAATAGACAATGGTTTCATCATCACGCTCAAAAATTTGAATGTTTTTTGAGAAATTTTGCCGCCTTTAATTTTGTAGCATTTCTAGGGTTATTCTGGTTTCTTTTTACAAAAGAGATTATTTCATCTTTATTTTTACTTTGATCAAAGTATTTATCGAAAGCTAGAATAGCTTTACCTAAATGAATATTCTTACAATCTTCGTCTCTGGGAATTTCTTCCAGCCTCAAAAGTTTGGCTGTGATTCTTCCCTGCAGTTCGGGTTTAGCTTTGGCAATTTTTCCACTGTTATCAATAACGTGCGCTGCAGTAACCATTGACTCATCTGAGAGCAGATTGTAATACTCCTCAAAGATTTCATTAAATTTATTTTTAGAATCTATGGACGTCATATTTGCTATCACATCCATGGTATTCCACATAATAATTTTATTCTCACTATCAAAGAGTTTTATAAAAAAATCCATTTTAGGATATAATATCTCAGATTTCTTTTCACTTATAATTCTTAGAATTTTCGCACAGCGGAATCTAATTCTTGCTTTTTTCAAAAAAATTCCATCTAAAATTTCAGGAAGTAGCTGCGGATTATCTATAATCTTGCTGGCCACATCTTCAGAAAAGTCCTCTTTTTGATCAATTAAATTCAAAGTATTTGATTCTGAAACCATGCTTTAATTATGGCTTAGCTATTATTTAATTATTTTCAATTGATTTATGCAATATTAGCGATTTTATCTACAATTCACACTTCTAAATTCAATACCAATCGATCTTTGAAATAAATTTCATGTGAACATTCTATGAATCAGGGCTAGGAATATTCATAACGTTAATTATCATTTTTTTTTAATTGATTTTTAGTATAATTTCGAACTATAAATTATTTTCAAGAACTTCTTAAGTTCTATATCTAATTTTTATTGTTTTAAATTTATTTAAAATCTAAAAAGGATATTAAAGAGGTTTTTAAGAATAAATTAGTGAAAAAAACATGATATAAAAATAATTTAGGAATCTACTCTGCAGATAATAATAATTTAAAATTTTAAAAATCACAATCTAAGTACAGATATCTCACAATATCTTCACAACATTCTTAAAATCAGTAAAATTAGCTAAAGCTTTTAAAAATCAAAGAGCTATATTCGAAATAATTCATTCGAAAAATTTATATGTTTTATTTTAAGAACATTTAAATGACTCAAGTATGAGGCTGGTGAAAATATGAGAAGAAGATCAAGAAGAAGAAAAACTATTTTAGATAGGAAGGGACTTATTGAGAAGATGTTGGAAGATACTGCAAATACTATTGACAACATCAAACAGGATATTGAGAAATCAATCGTCAATTATACCTTTGTTCCTGGAAAGGATATAATTGAAACGGATGACAGCGTCATAGTACATGTGGACCTACCAGATATCAAAAAAGAGGATATAGAATTGAATCTCACAGATTCAAAGATGAAAGTTAAAGCAAATTTTGATATTGAACGCGAAAAAGAAAGAGGAAGTTATATAACACTTTCCGACAAGAAAAGCGGCGTCATGAGAAGAACTGTAAGATTCCCTAGAAAAGTGATTCCTGAAGAAGCAGAAGCAACATTCGAACAAGATGTCCTGACAGTCGAAGTTCCAAAGTTAGAAAGGACTCAGAGCTTCAAAGTGGAAATCAAATAGAACCAGATTTTCACCAATTCATATTTTCTCTAAAGATCAAAAATTTTTTTCTAGCTTATTTAAAAGATATGGATTGGTTTTTTTCTTAACAAGTCAGATTTCCACTAGAGGACTGGAAGAAAGATTCTTAAATTTTTAGGGCGTATAATAATAAGATATATGACTTATTATTATATTCTCTAGCTTTTCTTCCCTTATCGTCCAATTAAAATTTCAAGGTTAGATATGACTATTATCTTTGATTTATTTTTCATAATTAGTACCATCCCACTTTTAGCACATATAAATAAATAAAATAGTAATGCGTAAAAAATATCTTGACAAATCTTAAAAATTAATTTTAGTTAAAAATAAATTCTAATTAAAATTCTAATTAAAAATTTTTTTAATAGTGTTCGAATGATTCAAATGATATATATAAAAATTTAAACCTATTTAAAGGAGATATCATCTTATGTTAGGTGAAAAAAAGTTATTAAAAATCTTTCCAGAATTTAAAGAGGATATACAGCCTGCAGGGATTGATTTAAGGTTAAATGAAGTTTTTATCCAAAAAAGTCCAGCATCGCTGGTTAATGATGAAAAAGAACTGCCAGATTTAGAGAAACTTGAACCTCCACTTTATACGTTAAAAGCAAAAAATGCTTATACTGTCACCACATCCCCCAAGGTCAAAATCCCTGAAGGATGTTCCATGATTTTCCTACCGCGTTCTACCCTTTTAAGATCCTTTATTTCGATCCATACAGCTCTTGGAGATCCTGGATTCTATGGAACACTGAAATTTCTGCTTTATAATTATGGTAAATTTGATTACACCATAAAAAGAGGAGAAAGAATTGTACAGGCCGTGGTATTCGATGTTAAAGGTTCTGGTATTTACAATGGAAGTTACCAGGAGGAAAAGTGAGTTATACTTTTTAGTATTCAATCATCTCCCTGTTTTTTAGGATTTTTTGATCAACCTTTTTCTAAAAGGTTGTAAGGTTGCTATATTGCCTTATCCAGACCATCAACTGCTTCAGGATTGGCAAGTGTGCTTATATCACCAACCGGCTCCCCTCTCACCTTAGCTTTAATCACTCTACGCATGATCTTTCCTGAACGAGTCTTTGGAAGGTCTTCAACACAACTTAAATATGCAGGTTGTGCAATTGGACCGATCTCAGTTCTAACATGCTTTTTAAGAACAGCCTTTAAATTGTCTGTGGCTTTAAAACCTTGTTTTAGTATCACAAAAGCACTTATTTCCTCACCTTTTATAGCATCAGGTTTTCCAACCACAGCTGCTTCTGCAACCGAATCGTGACTTACAAGGGCTGATTCCACTTCTGCAGTACTTATTCTGTGACCTGCTACATTGAGAACATCGTCTTCTCTACCTTGAACCCAAAAATAACCGTCCTTATCTTTTCTTGCCACATCTCCACTTAAATAGATGTTCTCAAACATGCTCCAGTAGGTATCAATATATCTCTGAGGATCTTTATACAAAGTCCTGAACATGGATGGCCAGGGAGTTTTTAGGACCAGGTGCCCACCTTTTTCAGTGAGAGATTTGCAATCGTCACTTAGGACATCTGCCTGTACTGTTGGGAATGGTTTAACTGCTGAACCTGGTTTAAGTTTTGCTATTGGAAGAGGGGTAATTAAAAACATTCCTGTTTCTGTCTGCCACCAGGTGTCCATTATTGGACATCTATCATTTCCAATGTTTTTATAATACCATATCCATGCTTCAGGGTTTATGGGCTCACCTACACTTCCTAAAAGTCTTAATGAACTTAAATCGCATTTTTGAGGCCAAACTTCCCCAAATTTCATAAACATCCTTATGGTAGTTGGGGCTGTGTAGAAGACTGTTACACCATATTTTTCAATCATCCTCCAGAATCTACCAGGATCTGGATAATCAGGTGTGCCCTCATACATGATAGAAGTCACTCCCAGTATTAGGGGAGCATAAACTATGTAACTGTGGCCTGTGACCCATCCAATGTCAGCAGCACACCACCATATATCATCATCCTTAAGATCAAAAACGAATTTGAGGGTGGTTGAGGTTCCAACAGCATATCCTCCATGAATGTGTAGGACTCCTTTTGGTTTTCCTGTGGTTCCAGAGGTGTATAAAATATATAAGGTGTCCTCAGAGTCCATTATTTCTGTTTCACACTCATCATCCATATTTTCTATTATCTCATGCCACCAGATATCCCTTCCTTCATGCATATTGACATCATTTTCAGCATGCTTCACCACAATAAGCTTTTCAACTGTTGGTGCATCTTTCATAGCCTCATCAGCATTCGCTTTAAGGTTGATGATTTTGCCTCTTCTTTGAAATCCATCGGCTGTAATAGCTACCTTGGATTCTGCGTCATTTGATCTCTCCTGGAAAGCTTTTGCAGAGAATCCTGAGAATACAACAGAGTGAATAGCACCAATCTTAGCGCATGCAAGCATTGCTATTGGAAGTTCAAGGATCATTGGAAGATATATACTAACTCTATCTCCTTTTCCAACTCCCCAACTTTTTAGAGCATTGGCAAACTTGTTAACTTCCCTGTAAAGGTCGTGATAGGTCAATTTTCTTACTTTGCCTGCTTCTCCTTCCCATATATAAGCAAATTTATCCTTTTTAGCTGTTTTTACGTGTCTGTCAAGAGCGTTGTGGACTATGTTAAATTTACCATTTAAAAACCATTTTACATGGGGAGGTTTCCACTTGTATACAATGTTATAAGGTTCAAACCATTCGAGGTCCTTTGCCATCTCATCCCAGAACCATTCAACATCATTTTTGGATCTCTCCAGCAGTTGATCATAACTCTCTATATCATGTTTTCTCATCCATTTTTTTATGTTGCTATTTTCTACAATCTCTTCTGAAGGTTCAAAGACTCTTTCTTCTCTAAGAAGTGCATCTAAATCTTTTGGCAATTTTAAAACCTCCTAATTTATATAATGACCTGTTCATCAACACACAAAACACAGATCCTAAGTTTTTTTAATTGAGAATTTTATTTCTATTATTCATTCAATCATATTTAATCATTAATATTCAATTTAATCATTACTATTTAATCCTGATAACCCATCATTCTATTGATCAATTTTATTAGATGTAAAGACAATATAATCATCTGATGAAATCCTCTGAAAGATTTATAAGATGTTCAGACGCTTTAGTTAGAATTTTAGAATCTGAAGGCGTAAAATTTATTTTTGGACATCCAGGAGAACAGATTCTGCCTTTTTACGATGCACTTAAAAATTCCCCAATAAAACACATATTAATGCGCCATGAACAGGGTGCTGCCCATGCAGCAGATGGATATGCAAGAGTATCTGGAAATTTTGGAGTTTGTGTGGCATCAGCAGGTCCTGGAGCGTTAAATTTAGTTATGGGGATTGCTACTGCATATAAAGACTCAATACCACTTATTGTAATAACAGGAGATGTACCAACTCAATTGGAAGGAGATAATGTATTTCAAGAAATAGATACTGTTGATATATTCAAACCAATAACTCTAAAAACATTTAATATTCAAAATGGTGAAGATGGTATTTTAAAACTGAAAGAAGCAGTTAAAATGATAAAATATGGGAAGAAAGGACCAGTATATTTAAATTTTCCAAAGGATATCCTTAACAGTCACATTAATGAATCATTACTAAATTATGATGTGAGATATCAACCAAAAACAGACTTTCGGGAAATAAATGATGCAATTGAACTCATAAAAAGTTCTAAAAGACCTCTTATTCTAGCTGGAGCTGGCATTATCTGGTCAGGTGGTGTAGAAAAATTTAGAAGCTTTGTTGAGAAAGTTAGGATCCCGGTGGTTACAACTTATCATGCAAGGGGGGTTCTCTCAGAGGACAATCCACTTTCTTTGGGAATGGTTGGACTTCGAGGAACTGAAGCTGCGAATTTCGCTGGACGAAACTGTGATGTCTTAATTGCACTTGGATCCAGATTTTCAGAGCGAACAACTGTGGGACTAGGAGATTGTAAAATAATACATGTAAATATTGACGAAAATGTCCTAATGGGTGATATCAAAATCCTTGGCAATATAGGAGCATTTCTAAAGGAAATAGAAAATATAGAAACTCAAAAATGGATTGATAATTTGCAAAATTACCCTAAATACCATGAAATAAATATAGATTATGCAGAAATTCCAATAAAGCCGCAAAAAGCAGTAGCTGAAATTTTAGATGCATCAGAGGATTCTACAATTGTAAACGATGCTGGATCCCATACTACATGGGTAACTCTTTTAAAAAAGGTTCTAAGACCATCTTCACTTATCTTTTCTGGAGGATTTGGACCTATGGGCTATGGTGTTCCTGCAGCAGTGGGTGCATCTCTTGCAAATCTGAAAAAGAGCGTTGTAGTAATAACTGGGGATGGTGGATTCCAGATGACCTCCCAGGAACTTGCAACCGTTGCACAGGAAAAACTCCCCATAGTGATCTGCATTATAAATAATGAATCACTAGGGATAATAAAACAATGGCAGGAAACATTCTATAAAGGTGGATTCCAGGTTGAACTTGAAAATCCTGACTTCCTACAGCTTGCAAAATCATATCATATAAATGCAGAAAGGGTTGATTCACCAGGAGATGTGTTTAAAGCTGTAAAAGAAGCTTTAAAGTTGAAAAAACCTTATTTAATTGATGTGATGGTGGATAAAGAAGAAATGATACCTCTTCCCAAGGTGGTTCCATGAAGGTTTTGTTGATAAATCCTCCTCATATGTCATCAAAATATAAATTTATAGGGTTAGTGGCACCGCCATTAGGTATAGCTTACATAGCAGCAGTTCTTGAAGAAAATGGTGTCGATGTTCGGATAATTGATGCTTCAGCCCTTGAAATGGACTGGCCTACCCTAAAGAGGGAGATTTCGAAATATTCTCCTGATTTAGTAGCCATCACTGCATTAACCCCTACCATAGATAAAGCAGTAAAAACAGCTGAAATTTCAAAAAAGACTTGTCCCGAAGCTGTGGTTGTTTTAGGTGGTTATCATCCTACCTTCACATACCCCAAACTTTTAGAAAACGACTTTATTGATATCATTGTAATGGGGGAAGGGGAATACACCATGTTAGAACTGGTAAATGCCCTCAAAAAAGGTCGTGGCCTAATAGAAGTTAAGGGAATAGTTTCTAAAAACTTTAAAACCGATTCAAGGCCTGTTATAGATGATTTAGACAGTCTTCCATTCCCAGCCAGACATCTCCTCCCCATGGACCACTATAGAATCCTTAATATTAAACTTCCCACAGGAACACTCATATCAGGCCGTGGATGTCCATTTAACTGTTCTTTTTGCGCTTCTTCTGCCATGCATGGTCATAAACTCAGATTAAGGTCAGCGAAAAATGTGGTTGATGAAATGGAACATTTAATATCAGACCATGACGCTGAAATGATCGCATTTATGGACGATAACTTTACCCTTAACAAGAAAAGGGTGGATGAAATATGTGAAGATATCAAAGGAAGGCATATGGATGTATATTGGGGTTGCACCGCTCGTGTGGACACACTATCAAAGAATATGTTAGAGAAAATGAAGGATGCCGGGTGCATAACTCTGTTTTTAGGTGTTGAATCTGGAGATCAACAAGTTCTAAATAAAGTGAACAAAAAAATAACCATTGAAAAGATAAAAACCACTTTCAAGCTTACTAAAAAGTTGGATATAAGAACCATAGCCTCTGTTGTGCTGGGTATGCCTGGAGATACCAGAGAGAGCATTGAAAATACTATAAAGTTTGTTAAAAACCTTGATCCATCTTATGCCATATTTTCTCTGGCCACACCTTATCCTGGCACGGCCTTTTACAGGGAAGCTACCCAAAATAACCAGATTAAGATAGATGACTGGTCAAAATATACCCTTTTGACCCCTGTATTAGAAACAGTAGATTGCTCCTTAGATGAGCTCAAAAAATTGCAAAAAAAAGCTTTCAGAAAATTTTATTTGCGTCCCACTTACCTCTTGCGTCAAGCATGGGCAGATGGTTTCATACTTTTAAAGACTGCTGCAGCTATTTTAAAAGAGGTTTAAATCATGTTCACGAAATAAAGTTAACTGATTAAGAAAGAAAATATACACCTCTATTTTAAACTTCTATTTTTTTTAAAAAAAAATTTAACTTCTGCTTTGTCAAAAATAAATATTTAAATAATTTAAAGTTGTTTTTAGATTATAATTAAAGAAATTTGATCATATTGATTAAAAAATTAAGATAAAAAAAATAGTGAAAATAGAAAAATTAGAGAAATTAGAGATCTTCTGGAAGATATGTATCTGCCACTGCTGCTACTCCTTCTCCCATCTCCACATCAAAGTCAAGCTCTCTTAGAGTCATTTCCATGGCAGATATTGTGGTTATAAGCTCTCTATGGGTTATGTTACCCATGTGCCCTATTCTGAAAACGTTGCCTTTCAGATGATCCTGTCCTCCAGCAAGTTCAACATGATATTTGTCTCGCATAATGCCACGGAACTCCCTGTCAGTAACTCCTTCTGGAATATTTACGGCAGTTACTGTGGTGGATGAAACCTCTTCTTTAGGGAATAATTCCAGATCAAGGGATTTTATAGCATTTCTAGTGGCCTTTGCAGCTAATTTATGCCTTTTTATCCTGTTTCTAAGTCCTTCCTCCATGACAACTTTTAAGGCCTCGTTCAAAGCATATGTCAATGACACAGCTGGGGTGTAAGGAGTCTCTGGAGGCTCAGCATCTCCACTTTTTCTGTACTTTTTAAGGTCGAAATAGTAGGTCTGTGAATCTGTCCTCTCAACAACTTCCCAGGCATCATTACTAAGTGTTAAGGCTGCTAAACCTGGTGGAGCGGCCAAACACTTCTGTGAACCAGTTACACATATATCAATGCCATAATCATCCACATAAACCTCATCTCCACCAAGTGATGATACTGTGTCAACAATATAAAGTGCATCGTAATCTGTGAGAATCTTACCAACTTCTTTTATAGGATTGGCAACACCTGTTGAAGTTTCATTGTGAACCAAGGTCACGGCTTTAATATCCTCATTTTCTTCGAGCGCATTTTTTACATCATCTGGATTTACAGCATCTCCCCATTCGACCATAAGTGGGAGGGAATTAACGCCGTGTGATTTTACTATGTTCATGAACCGTTCACCGAACTTTCCACCAACAATATTTAAAATTTTATCTCCCGTCTCCAGAATATTTTCCACAGCTGCCTCCATTGCAGCTGTCCCAGATCCTGTTATCATGTATGAATGGTTCTCAGTCTGGAAAACCTCTGACATCATCTCGGTGGTTTCACTTAAGATTTTACCGAAAATAGCGCTTCTATGATTTACAATGTTCTCTGACATGGCTTTAAGAACCCTCGGAGAAACCCGGGTAGGTCCTGGTATCATCAACAATGTTTCGTTCATTCTAAAAAACCTCCAAGTTTTATGGTTATCTGTAAACAATTTTATTTATATCATTGCAATATATCCTCTTTTATATGAATCTTGATATATGGATGTCTTGGTATGAACTCATATTAGAAGAATTTGGTTTCAGTAGAGTTGATGATGAGAGGTCAGCAGAAATATTAAGCAAAATTTTAAAGGAGAAAAATGGTCTATCTCCACATGATATCAACATTAAAAAAGATGTCATTGTTTTCGGTGCTGGACCTTCTCTTAAAAAAAATATATCAGAGATTAAAGAATTAAAGCTGGATAAAATGGATAAATTTACCATAATTGCTGCAGATGGTGCCACTTCTGCTCTCCTAGAAGAGGATATAATTCCAGACATTATAGTCACTGATCTTGATGGAAAGATGGATGACATAACCAAGGCCAATAAAAAAGGCTCATTTCTGGTTGTACATGCTCATGGAGATAATATTGATAAAATAAAAAGATATGTTCCCATGCTTTCGAGGGTGCTGGGAACAAC
Organism: Methanobacteriota archaeon; assembly: GCA_016874685.1. Lineage (GTDB taxonomy): Archaea > Methanobacteriota > Methanobacteria > Methanobacteriales > Methanobacteriaceae > VGTM01. The sequence continues at coordinate 745 of VGTM01000009.1, read as the reverse complement.
CCAGAGCACGCCCCCGGATAATGTCTACAACTTCGGTGGATTTACAGATGGAGATAGAGGAGTTTTCCTAGCCATTGCCTTTGGAGCTCGTTTTATAATTCTGGCAGGTATGGACTTTGGGGACAGAATAACAAGATATTCCCGTCCAGATTTAGAAGAATTAGAAGGTAAAGCCGATGAAATAAAATATCTAAAGCTTGAATTTGCAAAGAAACTTATAGAATGGGCAGGAAGACATGAAAACGTAAGAATAGTCAATATATCCAAAGGGGAAGAGATAGAAGGTGTTGTTGATTTTAAAAACCAGGATGTTAGGCAAATAGAGAATTATTTAAAATGATAGTGATACCGATCAAATTATGGAAACTCTTTTTAGATAAACCACATTTTTTATATCTCAAATACTAAATTAAATAACATGGCCATTGACGATATTTTACTCCACGATGAAACCCTATTCAGAAATGAGGATGTTTTCAATCCTGATTACATTCCTGAAAACTTCAAATACCGGGAATCTCAGATGGAAGCTCTGGCTGTCTGTTTAAGACCCACGCTCAGAATGGGGAGACCTATAAATGCAGTTATCCTGGGACCATGCGCAACAGGGAAGACCACAGCAGTAAAAAAAATGTTCAATAAGGTGGAGGACAGATCTGACCAAGTAATATGTGTATATATAAACTGCCAACTCCAGACCACCCGATTTAACATATTCGCCCAGATCTACCATAAGATCTTCAAT
>VGTM01000008.1 GCA_016874685.1 Methanobacteriota archaeon | reverse complement strand
AAACTTCACCAAGAGGTTGTAGGTGAGTCAATAAGTTTGGATAAATAAAAAAAATAATAGAAGTGTATTTTTTTTGTGTTAATATTTTTTCTGGAACTAAAAATCATTAATTGCAATGAAATAAAGCTGTTATTTAAAATTAGTATTGTATTTTTTCTCAAATTGGCTTTTAAAACGTTTTCTGGATTTTTCTAAATTTTTGGTGGTTATAGCATTGTTAATTCAATATATTTTTTAATTTTTAATTTTTCTATTAGGTATGAATCACTTAAGCGATGATTTTTTATAATTCAGAAATTAAAAATAATATAAAAAAAATTTCTATGAATTTCACCAATTAGAATGGGATTTAATTATTTCAGTTCCTCATAAACAGATATATTTATGTATTTAAAATTTTTGCTTAAAAAAGAAAATATAAAATATAGGGGGGGTATTTAATGGCAAAATACAGATGCACGGTCTGTAATTATATATTTGATGAGGATAAGGAAGGTTTTAAGTTTTCAGAACTCCCTGATAATTGGAGATGTCCTGTATGCAATTCACCTAAGGGCACATTCGTATTGTTGAGCGAAGAATTAAAAGAAGTTAGGGTAGGGGAATCAACAGTTTCTGATATTTTGGTGCAACAAATGGCTGAGTGGGGTGTAAAATATGTTTTTGGAATACCTGGAACTTCTTCTTTAGGTGTTGTGGATGCTATAAGAAAAAATGAGGGAATGGAGTACATACAAGTGCGACATGAGCAAACTGCTGCTTTCATGGCTTCTGCTTATGGAAAACTTACAGGACATATTGCTGCCTGCCTCACTGTCGCTGGTCCAGGAGCCACCAATTTGGCCACAGGGTTATATGATGCAAGTCTGGATCACTCTCCAGTTCTGGCCATAACGGGAATGGTGAAAAGACAGTTAATTGGACCAGGATCTTTCCAGGAAATCGATCAATATTCTTTCTTTGAGCCAATGACAGTATTCAATAAGACAATAATGTCTGAAGATCAAACAGTTAGTCTTGTTACGCTGGCAATAAAGCATGCAATACTGGATGGGGGAGTTTCGCACCTGGGAATTCCTAATGATGTTCAAAAATTACCCTACATGGCAGAAATCATCCCTTTTGAAGGAAGTTTTCCTAATAAAGCCATCTCACAACCAATGTTCCTTATCATGAAAGCTGCACAGGTCATCAATCAGGCAGAAAGACCAGTAATAATTGCAGGTTTCGGGGCCATGGGACAGGGAGAAAATCTACTGGAACTTGCAGAAAAGATAAGTGCACCCATTGTCACAACCTTCAGGGGAAAGGGAGTTATTGATGAAGAAAATGAACTTTATGTGGGAAGTCATGGTACCATTGGATCAACAGCTTCAGCCAAACTGGTTGAGAGTTCTGATTTACTGATTGTAATTGGTTCTTCGTTTTCAGATATGACCCAGATACCTGAGAAAAGGACTGTACAGATTGATATTGATCCTATGATGATAGCCAGGAAATATCCTGTTGAAGTGGGTCTTTTTGGTAACAGTGCTGAATTGATACCTCAACTGGTAGATTTAGTCCAGGAAAAAAATAGAGACAATTATTTGGATGAGATAAAAAAATTAAAGAAAGAATGGATAGATTTACTGGAAGAAGAGGCAGATTCATCAAAAAAACCCTTAAGGCCACAGTACATAATTAAAGTTCTAAACCACAAAGTTGCGGAAGATGCTATTATAACACTTGATGTTGGAGAAAATGGCTGGTGGTTTGGAAGGAATTTCTGGATGCGCCAAACACAAAAAATGTTGATGTCTGGTTATTTGGCTTCAATGGGTTTTGGGCTGCCGGCTGCCATTGCAGCACAAATTGTATATCCAGATAGGCAGGTGGTATGTATAATTGGAGATGGCGGTTTTGCAATGGTCATGGCTGATTTTTTAACAGCAGTAAAATATGAATTGCCAATAAAAGTATTTTTATTCAACAATAGGCAACTTGGAATGATAATGCAGGAACAGATGGTTGAAGGTTATCCCAATTGGCAAACAGATTTGTACAACTGTGATTTTGCAGAATATGCTAAAAATTGTGGTGGTATTGGAATCCGGGTCACAGAACCAGATAAACTACCGGGTGCCGTTGATGAGGCACTTTTATCAAATAAACCAGTTATTGTTGATATTGAAACTGATCCAAGAAGATTTTTATAATTTAATGTGAGAATTGAAAATATGTTTGGAGTTCAAGATTCTAAAGAAAATAGGGAAAAATGTATATGTCCTTCTTGTCCCAGTTATCCCCACAAAATTGATGGAGAGATTTTGTACTGTTCTCTAGGTAAAAGCGCCTTTGATATTAATGCAAAGTTTTGTATCTGTAATGCCTGCCCAGTTTATTTTGAAAAAAAATTGAATAAGAATTATTACTGTAACAGTGAAGAAGTGGGTGAAAGTGAAATATTCATGCGCAAGAGGAAATCTGATGAGGACAGCTCTTTTTATCAGACTTTGGTGGACATAAAAGACATGGCAGCCACAGGTAAGAGTGTGGTTCGGTCCATGGGGTCATCAAAGAGATTGACATGCTCTTTAGATGATATACACTTCATACCAGCTCAGGTAGATAACATACCTCTTAATTTTGAAGATGATGTAAACACACAGGTTTCACTTGGTCCAAATGCCAGAAAACCATTCAAATTTTCGTCACCTATAATGATTTCAGGCATGAGCTTCGGTGCAGTTTCAAAAAACGTTAAAATGGTTATTGCGGAAACTTCTTCAAAATTAAAGATAGCCTTCAATTCAGGGGAGGGTGGAATCTTACAGGAAGAGTTAGATAAGGCTTCAAATTATCTTATTGTCCAGTATTCTACTGGAAGGTTTGGTGTTAGTGATAAAATCCTTAAAAAAGCTGCGGCTGTAGAAATACGTTTTGGGCAGGGCGCTTATCCAGGTAAGGGAAGTTATTTACCTGCAAACAAGATAACTTCCGAAATTGCCAACGTAAGAGGTTTAAAGGTTGATCAACCTTCCTATTCTCCAGCACATCATTCAGATATGAGAAATCAGATGGAAATCAGAGAAAAAGTTTCTTGGTTACGGGAAATTACTGGTGGAGTTCCGATTGGGGCAAAAATTGGTTGTGGCAATGTTGAAAAAGATATAAAGATTTTAGTCAACGCTAAAGTTGATTTTATTGCTCTTGATGGTTTTGGTGGAGGTACCGGAGCTACTGATGTTTATGTGAGGGAGAATGTGGGTATTCCCATCTTCGCAGCTTTACCAAGGGCTTTCAGATTTCTTCAGGATATGGGGGTTAAAAATGAGATATCTCTTATTGCAGGTGGGGGTTTGCGTACATCTGCTGATTTCGCCAAATGCATTGCACTTGGAGCAGATGCAGTTTATATTGGGACTTCTGCATTGATTGCCATAAATTGCGAGCAATACAGGATCTGTCATACAGGGTCATGTCCAACAGGCGTGACAACACACAATCCTTCCCTGATTAAACAACTGAATGTAGAAGAAGGAATTAGAAAATTAACTAATTTTATTAAAATATCAACACAGGAAGTAGCTAATATAACTCGAATTGTTGGTAAAGATGATGTTAACAAACTGGATTTTGATGATCTTGTTGCTATGAACCGGGATCTGTCTGTTATAACAGGTATAAAATGGTTAGATGGTTCATTAGATAAAATGGGTAATTAAGCCAATAAATTAGGTATCAGGCTTCAAATATCTATATAAGCTATCAAATTTTGAAATAAAAATTTGTTATATAAAATAAATAAAATTGGAATAAAATACATTTGAATAAATGTCAAAAATATGACTGGTAAGTCCACATATTTTTTAAGCTAATTTAAGCTAATTGAGGGATATAGATGAAAATCCTATGCACCACTGAACTATCGCTCCACCGCCCTGAAGCCCGAAGATGGAGAGAACGGATGAAACTTCTCGAACCTCTCGGAGATATGGTTGTGGTTCTGCCATGCAGCATGAGAAAACCATATTCATCATCAAAATCTCACAGAATTTTTATGAAAGCTACAAAAAACGTCCAAGAACTGATCTTGACATCCCCATTTGGGATATGTCCCCGAGAAATGGAGCGAACGTATCCAATACAATCTTACGACGTCTCCACAACTGGCGACTGGTCTCAAGAAGAGATAGATGTTGTGGGAAGAACCTTAAAGGAATATATAGGTGGAAAAAGCGCCATAGCTCATGTAGCTGGCGGATATAGGAACGTATGTGAGGAATATCTTCGTAATTGTGTGTACACCTGCAAAAATGGCAAAACAACATCAAGAGAATCCATAGAAAATTTGATAAAGGAGCTTAAAAAGTATCCAAAAATTTCAAAAAAGGAAAGGAGGTTACAAACATTAAGGTCCATAGCTCGGTATCAGTTTGGATGTAAGGATGCAGATTCCTTAATACCTGATGATTCAAAAGTTTTAGGCAGATTTAACAAAAGAATAATTTATGATGGAAAACAGATTGCCACACTGCTTTTTGATACAGGTTTATATGCTCTTAATATTGAAGGAGGAAAAATATTAAGTGACATGGGCAGAAATTGGGTTGAAATAGATTTCAAACTTAAGACAAATACTCTTTTTGCTCCAGGTGTTATTGATGCAGATTCCCAAATAATTCCAAAAGATGAAGTGGTGATTTTAAAGGACGATGAAGTTGTTGGTGTTGGTAAGGCAGTTTTAAATGGATTAGAGATGAAAGAAGCTAGTAAAGGGGTAGCTGTAAGGATAAGGCATAGAAAAAAGGCATAGAAAATGATAGAGATATTTTGCAAAAGTATAAATATATGAATACAGACATTGAAAAAATACATCAAATACATTCATTTAATTTTCGAGGGATAAAATGACAGACGAATTAGTTGATAAAATAAAAGATGCACTATCAAAAGTCCCTGATCCCCATATGGGAATAAGTATTATGGATATGGGGCTTGTCGAGAGCGTAAACATTGAAAAAAATGATATAACAGTAGCTAAGGTAGTTATAAGACCTACTAATCCAGGATGTATGAGTGCGGCTGGTATGGCAATGAATGCAAGGATTGCAGTTGAAGGACTGGATGAAATTGACAAAGCTGAGGTTATAGTTGAAGGACATATGATGTCAGAAGCCATTACTGATATGGTGAATAAATAAATGGAAATTCCATTTAACATTGCTGTCGTGGTGGGTGTTCCAGGTGTTGGTAAAACAACACTCTGTAGAAAGGTTTCAAGGGCTGTTGGATGCAATTATGTAAATTATGGGGATTTGATGTTGGAGATAGCCCAAAAAGAGCAACGTGCATCTACAGATCCCGAAATGTTCAGACTGGACATGGATGTTCAGCATGAAATATGGAAAACTGCCGCTCTTAAAATACGGGATATGAGAAATGTTCTTGTGGATCTACATGGATTGGATCAATCAAAATGGGGTTATGTCCTTTCTTTACCTATTGAAATCATATCACCAGGAGGTATTATTGTTATAATAGAAGCATCATCTGAGAACATATTAAAGAGAAGAAGTTATGATGAGTCAAAAAAACGAATCATTGAGAACATTAAAAATATAAAAGAACACATGAAACTTTTAAGAACTTCAATGGCAGTTTGCTCTGCAATTGCAGGCTGCAATTTTTTGATACTGAAAAATGATGTCTTTGATGAGTGTTTTGAGAATATGTTAAGACTTTTCAGCAAAGGATATATATGATAATCATTAAATCTTGAAACTGCCTACTTCCAGTGCTGGGCGTCAGAATCATTAAATTAAAATCTAATAAATAATTAAAATCCTCATTAAAATTACCGTTTTGATATTCTATTCAATATTCAATTATGGGCCCGTGGCTCAGCTTGGTTAGAGCGCACGGCTGATAACCGTGAGGTCCTGGGTTCGAATCCCAGCGGGCCCATCTCTTTTTATAATTGGATTTGTTATTTATGTTGTTATTTGGATGTATTTTTAGTATTCAAACATTATTATTTGAATAATTTTTTTTTATTTGTTAAATTATCTTAAATTATTGGATTTTTTTTCAAGTTCAAATTAGATTTCCCATCTAAATATATGAAAATCTATTCATTACTTATTTTAACAAACTCCTCAAGTTTTTCAAGCGCTGATCCAGATTCAACAGCATTTCGGGCAATTTTAATTCCATCTTTCAAGTTTTTCGATTTTCCAGCTAAAAAAAGAACGGCACCAGCATTTACAAGGCTTAAATTAAGTCTTGCTTCCATTTTTGGGGTTTCTTTTTTTCCCTCTAAAATCTGGATTACAAGTTCGATGTTTTCATCAATTCCCTCAGGGGCCCTTATAAATTCTGGGTTTGCCCTTTTTATCCCCAAATCTTCAGGATAAATTTCTCCTTTATGGATTTTTCCTTCATCAAGAATTGCAAACTGGGTTTTCCCGATAATCGAAATTTCATCCATCGCAGGTCTCCCATCCTCATCGAAACCATGTACCACCATAGCTCTTTTGGTGCCTAAGTTTTTCAGGACCTCTGCCATTGTATCCACATATTTAGGATCAAAAACTCCAAGAAGCTGGATATTAGCATTTGCAGGAGAACTAAGGGGACCTAAAATATTGAAAACCGTCCTAATACCGAGTTCTCTTCTCACAGGCATGACATGCCTCATTGCAGGATGGAAATTTGGAGCGAACATGAATCCTATCCCTGCCTTCTCAATGCATTCTTCTACTTTTTTCACATCACATTCTATCTTCACTCCCAGTGCCTCTAAAATATCAGCACCACCACATTTGCTTGTTATACTCCGATTACCATGTTTTGCAATGGTAACACCACATGATGCAGCTATAATAGCTGCGATGGTGCTCACATTGAATGTTTTGAACCTATCACCGCCAGTACCACAGGTATCTAGGAGGGGAACCTCCAGTTTTGGTGATACTTTTATGCAAACCTCACGCATGGCATTTACAAATCCGGTGATCTCTTCAACAACCTCTCCCTTGGTTGTGAGTGATGCAAGAAAAGCTGCCATCAAAACATCACTAGCATTACCACTTACCATCTCCATCATGCACTCGTAGGCCTCTTTTTCACTTAGATCCTGCCCTGAAACCACCTTTTTCAAACATTCTGCAATCATCTAACCACTAACTCTATAACTTATCTTTTTGTTGCTTCCTTCATTTCCCTGCAACATTTGCCAATTTTTTCTATCATCAAATCCTTATTTTCGAAATTCTCTGCAATTATATCGATAACTGCACTTCCAACAATTGCACCATCGGCTCCAGCTTTAATAACCTCTTTTACATGCTCTGGTTTTGAAATTCCAAATCCTACACATATTGGAAGCTTACTGTGATCTCTCATTCTCCCTATAAGCTCTACAGTACTTGTTTTTAAGTCAGATCTAGTTCCCGTAATTCCCATAACTGAAACTACATATAAAAAACCTGAACACAATTTTACCACCTTTTTCAACCTTTCATTACTTGTAGTTTGTGCAGCAAGAAAAATCTGATTAATTCCATTAGCTTTAGCAGCTAAATATGCATTTTCTGCTTCTTCAGGAGGTAAATCAGCTGCGAGTACAGCATTTACACCACTTTTTTTCGCCGATTTATAGAAATTGTTGATTCCATTCTTATAAATTAAGTTATAGTATACGAGAAGCCCTATGGGGATTGATGTGAATTCCCGCACACATTTTATAAATTCAAATCCCTTTTCCGTGTTCATTCCAGCTTCAAGAGCTCTTATATCAGCAGCCTGAACTGTAGGACCATCTGCAACAGGATCACTGAATGCAAATCCTATCTCAAGTGCATCAGCCCCCTCCTCAACCATTTCTTTTACAATTTCAAGAGATGTTTCAAAATCAGGATCTCCTGCAACAACAAAGGGTATAAATGCACTTTCATTCTCTCTTTTAATTCTTTTAAACATTTCTGCATAGCTTTCTACCTTCATATTTATCCTCCATCTTTTGAACAATGATTAAAATGATCAGAACGTTTAAAATCATATCTTCACTTCCATCTCACGGGCAACGATGAACATATCCTTGTCCCCTCTTCCTGAAAGGTTTACAACTATGGTTTTTCCCTCATTTTCCGGTATTTTGGCATATTTTTCCAGGTATTCAACTGCATGGGCACTTTCAAGTGCAGGGATTATGCCTTCATACTTTGAGAGAAGTTCGAAACCTCGAAGTGCATCTTTGTTTGTGATAGCCACATATTTAGCCCTATCTGTAACCTTAAGATAAGAGTGTTCAGGCCCCACTCCTGGATAATCCAGACCAGCTGAGACTGAATGAGCCTCTGAAATCTGCCCATCATCATTCTGTAAGATGAACGATAAAGATCCATGTAAAACTCCTTCACTCCCTCTACATAAAGTGGCTCCATGTTTTCCACTATCTAATCCTTCTCCTCCTCCTTCTACACCAATTAATTCAACTTCTTCATCATCCAGAAATTGGGAAAATATTCCAATGGAATTACTGCCACCGCCCACACAAGCTATAATAGCATCTGGAAGTTCATTTTCCTTCTCTAAAATTTGATTTTTCGTTTCCTTTCCAATCACAGTCTGAAAATGTTTGACCATCATGGGATAAGGATGGGGGCCCATGCTGGAGCCTATAAGGTAGTGGGTGTTCTCTACATTTGCAATCCAATCTCTGAGTGCATCGTTTATAGCATCCTTTAAGGTACGTGATCCTGTTTTTACGGGTATAACCTTCGCACCTGAAAGTTCCATTCTAAAAACATTCAATTTCTGCCTTTCTATGTCTTCACTTCCCATATAAACTTCTACAGGAATTCCAAGCATTGATCCAACCACAGCAGTTGCAATGCCATGCTGTCCCGCCCCTGTTTCTGCAATTATCCTTTTTTTGCCCATGTATTTGGCGAGAATTCCCTGTCCTAATGTGTTGTTTATCTTGTGGGCTCCTGTATGTAGCATGTCCTCTCTTTTAAGGTAGATTTTGCATCCAAGCTTTTCTGAAAGATTACGTGCGAAATACAGTGAGGTAGGTCTTCCTGCAAATTCCCTCAGATAATAGTCAAGTTCTGTATTGAAATCCTTATCATCCTTATATTTTAAAAATGCACTTTCAAGTTCCTCAAGGGCAGGTATGAGGAGTTCCGGGACAAATATTCCTCCATATTTACCGAATTTGCCATCTAAAATCATCATATCACCTTAATTTAATTGTTAATCTAATTCTTTCGCAATCTTCATTACTTCATCTATTTTACCGGCGTTTTTGATTCCTGGGCAGTCTTCAACGCCTGAATTAGCATCTATAAAATCAAATACCTGTTTAATGATTCTCCCCTCTTTTTTTATTTTCTCTACATTCATTCCTCCGGCAAGGAAAAGTTTAATATCGTTATTAGCATTTTTTGCGATTTTTGCAGCTTCAACTGCAGCTTTAATAGGGATCTGCATTCCAGTTCCACCTGTTTTTCCTTCGAGTTCATAATCAAAAAGAAGACAATCGCAGGCCGCTGAAAAATTTTTTATTTCCTCTCTCTTTAGGGCATTGATTTTTTCTGGGATTCCTATAGCTTTTATGATTTTTAAATCATCAATCGAATCAATTAAATTATCAATTTTCTTAATTTTGTTTATTTCGGGAGCTGCAAGCGAATGAAGCTGTATTGTTTTTATAGTGGATTTTTTTATTCTTTCTTCTGCCTCTTTTAGATTTTCAGGTTCAATTACAAGGACGGCTTTCTCTTTATTTTTCATAGAAAATGTTAGGTCGTTTATTTCCTCTATTTCCACAAACCTTTTGGATCTTTTTATATTTATAAAACCTATCAGGTCCGCTCCATATTTTTCACAGGCTTTCATGTCCTCTATTCGTCTTATTCCGCAGATCTTGACATTCATTTTCGTTTTACCTTTCCATTCTTTGCTGCAGTGACTATTTCTCTGACTTTTTCAGCCATTTTATCTGCACCCATTATACCTGTACCCACAAGCAGTGCATCAGCTCCATAACTACATAGATTCTCTACATCTTTCGCATTTTTAACTCCACTTTCTGATATAAACACGATTTCAGGAGGAACGAACTTTGCAAGGTCCCTAGTTCTATTGAAATCCACAGTAAAATCTTTAAAATTCCTGTTATTGATTCCTATTACCTCTGCCCCAGCATATACGGCCTTTCCTATCTCTTCTCTATTTTTGCATTCAACAAGTGCGTCAATTCCTAAATGATTACACAGGTCAATTCCATCTCCTAAATCAGGGTAAATGCCGGCTAATAGAAGCACTGCAGACGCACCACATGCTTTTGCCTCATAAATTTGATATTTGTCTAGAACAAAATCCTTTCTAAGCAGAGGTAGATTTGTTACATTTGAAGCGATTTTAAGGTTTTTCAAACTGCTTTTGAAAAATGTTTCTTCGGTTATAACAGAGACTGCACTTGTTCCCCCATTTTCAAAAATTTTTATAGCAGTCTCAATTGGGAGATTGGAAATTTTACCACGAGAAGGAGATGCAGGTTTGTATTCACAGATTATACCTACTTTTTCATCATCGATAATGGCTTTTTTGAAATTTGTTCTGATTTTAACCTTTTCAATATCTTCTTTAAGTTCAGATATTGGCTTGTGTCTCTTTGTTTTTTGAAGGGCTTCTTTACTCTGGTTTATTATCTCAGAAAACTTGTTCATGCTTTAATCTCCAGAAAATTTTTCAAAATTTTACGTCCATCTACTGTTCCTATGGATTCAGGATGAAATTGAAGACCAAATATAGGATAATCCTTATGTTTTATTGCCATTATCATGCCTTCCTTCGTTTCGGCAGTGATTTTAATACAATCTGGAGTTGTTTTTTTGTCACAAACCAGTGAATGATACCTTGCAGTTAGAAGGGGGTTTCCAACACCTTCAAATATTCCACGTTCCTGGTGGAAAATCTTGCTTTGCTTTCCATGTACGGGTTCTGCACGAATTATTTTCCCTCCGAAAGCTGTAAAGATCCCTTGATGTCCAAGACAAACCCCTAAAATAGGTATTTCGTTTCCAAGCTCTTTTATGATCTGCATACAGATCCCGAAATCCCTCTTGTTAGTGGGATTTCCAGGTCCTGGTGATATCATAATTTTTTGAGGTTCGAGCTTTTTTATCTGTTCAATGGTTATTTCATCATTCCTTCTGACCATTATATCCCCTCCAAGCTCTCCTATCATCTGATAGAGGTTGTATGTGAAAGAATCATAATTATCGATTATCAGTATCATTTTTCCTACCTTCTGATTCACCTGCAATTTCAAGGGCTCTTACAAGTGCAAGTGCCTTGTTTTCACATTCGAAATATTCGTTTTCAGGGATGGAGTCATGAACAATCCCTGCCCCTGCTTGTATTTTGGCATTATTTCCGTTACAGACAAGAGACCGTATGGTTATTGCAAAATCTGCGTTCCCATTTAATGAAAAATAACCCAGAGCACCAGCATAAGGTCCACGAGGAATTTTTTCCAGTTCATCTATTATTTCCATTGCCCTTATCTTCGGAGCTCCGCTTACAGTCCCTGCAGGGAAAATTGAGGCAAAAGCATCCACTGAGGTCTTCTCTTTCTGGAGTTTTCCAGTGACTTTGGAAACTATGTGTTGCACATGAGAGAATTTCTTCACCCCCATGTATTCTGGGACATGCACAGATCCAAAATCACTCACCCTTCCAACATCGTTTCTTGCAAGATCAACAAGCATTAAATGTTCTGCTCTTTCCTTTTCGTCTTCTAATAACTCTTTTTTGAGTCTTTCATCTTCAGCTATGTCTCTGCCACGTTTTCGCGTTCCAGCAATAGGAAATGTTTCGATATTCCTCCCTTCCACCCTTACAAGCATTTCAGGAGATGAACCCACTATTTCATGATTTCCAAGCTTCAGGTGGTACATATAAGGGGAGGGGTTCATTTCTCGAAGTTTTTCATAAAACGAGAGCTTGCTGCCTTTGATTTTGTATTCATGAGCATTCGAAATTACGCTTTGAAAAATTTCACCAGCTTTTATCCTTTCTTTAGCCTCAAGTACCATTTCTTCAAATTTTTCTTTTGAATAATGTTGTTTTTTTGCTTTAAAAGTTATTTTATCTGCTTTAAATTCTTTTTTCGCGAATTCATTTATTTCTTCTATTCGATTTTCACCTAAAGTTACGTATTTGCATTTGTTACCCAATCTGTCGAAAATTATTCCATCCAGAAACAAACCAAACTCAAAATCTGGAAAAACGCCTTTTTGAATTTCAATATTCTCAAAATGTTTTATAGCTTCATAGGAAACATATCCAACCAGTCCTCCGCTGAACCCTTTTCCTTCATTATTCTTTCTGATCAGACCTTTTATTTCATCAAAAGGGTTTTGGGGTTCAATTTCTTCTTTATTACCATTTTTTTCGATTTCCAGAACATTTTCATGGGCCTTCAAGGTTGCAACTGGTTTGAAACCTAAGAATGAGAATCGAGCCAATCCACTATCACTTTCCATGGATTCCAGAAGAAAAGCGCTTGAATAATTGGAATAAATTTTTTTAAACAATTCAAAAGGAGATTCAAAACTGAGTTCGAAACTTTTAAGTTTTTTTAATCTAAGTTTGCCAAAAACATTCACAACTGTTCATGATTTCACCTTAAAATATTTATTATAGAAAATCATATACAATATAGTACTATTTAAAGCTTTGTGGTATATATCTGTACATAAATTAGTGGAGAGATTTTATGTGGAAAAGGATAAAGCATAAATTTGAAAAATTCCCTGCCCGAATGGAGGTTGCAAGAACAATAGTGGAATTAGGGCTTCGAGTGGGAAATAATGGCAAAATATACTGTGGAAGTGTTGAAATAAGCGACGTTGCCCTTGCAAGAGCTGTTGATGTTGATAGAAGGACTATAAAAGCAACTGTGGATGTTATACGTAGCGATAAACAACTGGCATACATATTTGAAAACATCCTTCCTGCTGGTCCCTTGGTAAAGAAAGTGGCTAAAAATTTGGGATTTGGAATTTTAGAAATAGAAGCAGAGGCTGAAAACGCAGGGATAATCGCTGGAGCCACAGAATTAATCGCAGCCCAAAATATAAGTATCAGACAGGTTCATGCAGGAGATCCTGAACTCGAAGAGAATCCTCGCCTTACAATAATAACAGAAAAACCAATTCCAGGAAGTTTATTAAATGAATTTTTGAAGATTCCAGGAATAAGACGGGTTTCGATTTATTAAGATGCATTGATATAGAAAAATCCTTTGATTTAAATGTTTAAAAATTAAAATAATTTTATAGTTTTGAATTTAGTACAGATTCTAAAATTAAGAGGCAAAAATAGTTTAAAATTTTATATCTGACTATATTAAGAAATAATTTAAACGAAGTATATATGGTAAACTATTGTATTAATTGAACAGGTATTAAATAAACAATTTTTCATTTGAAAAATTATTATAACAATAAAAAAAAGAAATTGTTGATTTACTCTTCTTCATCAAGCACTTTTAACAATCCAGCCCATGCTTCTAAGGATTCTTTCGCTGCTTCATCGGTTAAAACTTCTATAGCATATCCTGAATGCACTAGAACGTATTTTCCTTTCTCCACATCTTCAACAAGGTCTAATTTCACTTGTTGTCTTACTCCTCCAAAGTCAACAACTGCTGTATCATCATCAATTTCTAATATCTTTGCTGGCGCTGCAATACACATTGAGATCTCTCCTTTTATTGTATTTGTATTATAGTTACTTTTAATATGCACCTTACAATATAAAGATATGTTCTTGGAAGTGGTTGTATGAACATCGTAGTTATTGGAGGAGGACCTGCAGGTAGAACAGCTGCAATCGAAGCATCTGAGATTGGAGAGGATGTAATTTTGATTGAAAAAGATAAGATAGGAGGTACGTGCCTAAACGAAGGATGCATGGTCGTATGTGGGTTAAACGATGTTGCAAGATTTTTAACTGATGCAAAAAACTTCAGTGATTTGGGGATTGTAGCGAAAGATTATGAGATATCATTTGATCAAATAACTCACGGGATTAAGAAGATAATAGACAAAATAAGAGAAGTTTTAGAGGTTGAGACTAAAGAAGTGGATGTTAAGATAGTCTATGGAGATGCAAAGCCTGAAGATAATGAGGTTGTTGTGGATGGCAGAGAATATGAGTACGACAAATTGATAATATCAACAGGCTCAAAACCATTTATTCCTCCAACAATAGAAGGGGCTCAAAATGCTATAATTTACAAAGATATATTGAAGCTTACTAAAATTCCAGATGAAATGGTCATAATCGGTGGTGGAGTTATGGCAGCTGAATTTGCAGGTATATTCTCTGCCTTAGGCTCCAAAGTGGATGTTTTATGCGACTATAATTTTTTAATGATGCTTGATGATGATATAAAAAAACATGTGGTTGAGAACTTCCTTGATGATGTTAGTATCCATGAAAATATCACAGTAAAGAGAATACATGAAGCTGGTGTATCCACAGATAGAGGAGAATTTGAGGGTTTAGCGCTTCTTGCAGCAGGAATGGTCCCAAATTCTGAAATAGTAGATGGCATTGTGGATACTGGCAGAAGGGGCGAGATAATTGTAAACAAAAGGATGGAAACAAGTCACAGGGGTATATATGCAGCGGGGGATGTAACTGGAGGGATAGGCACAACACCTGTTGCAAGAATGGAAGGTGTGGTAGCTGCAAGAAATGCGTGCGGAATCTCACAGGAGATTGATTATCGTTTCATACCTCATGCCATTTCTTTATATCAAGATATTGGTTTTATAAGCTTTGGAAATTCAGGAGAAAAGGATAAAGATGAAAATAAAGAAGATGAGGAAACAAAAAAGGTAGTCGAAGGATTTATTCCGGGTTCTGCTGGTCCGGGGTCGTTTTGGGGCGTACTTGATGGTAAAACAGGACTTACAAAGACAGCAGTTAATATTGAAACTGGCGAGATAAAGAAACTGTTTTCTGTATCTCCTTCGGCTCGTACAACCATGGCTTACATGTCCTTTCTGCTTCGGGACAGTTACAAGACCCAGGATTTCGATGATTTTCTGGAGACACATCCTTCAACAGATGCAGTTTATAAGCTGATGAGGTATTTTGCAAAATTTTTATAATGATCTCTAAGAAGCTTATAAATGTCTAAAATTCAATTAGAGATAAATCAATGTATTTGCAGCGCTAAATTTTTATGAATTGAACTCAATTAAATTAGAATAATAATCTAATAACTATGAATTTATTTTTTCGTCTATCTTCACTTTTTTTGTTTGAACAAGATTGTAGATTATCTCTGCAATTTTATCTGAAGATTTTAAAATATCTTCTCCATAACTTGATGCAATAGTTTTCATTTCAAGTATACGGTTAAAAACGTTTTTTATGGTAAACTCTATATCTTCTAAATCTCCTTCAACCACAGCACCTTTGAATATTTCTGCCATTCCATGATAACGACCATATTTAACACCGCCTAATGTTATAACAGGTAATTCACAGGCGAGGGCTTCGTGTACCATTACACCATCATCAGAGAGTATTGAAATGTCTGCCAGTCGATACAAATCATTCATCCAAGGGGTATAGCCAAGATATATAATATTTTCTTTTTCTACATTTTTTCGCAGACTTTCATTTCTTAAATTCCCTACTACAACGATGTTTGCATCAATTTCGCTTTTTGAAACTTTTGAAGCTGCATGTGCCATTTTTTCAAAGAGAATAGAACCTGAAGATATCAGTATTGTTTTTAAATTTTTGTCATAACTATCTGGCAATTTTTTAAGAGCGTTTTCCCTATTTCCATTAATTATTTCTGGATTCACAGGAAGATATGCTTTTTTAATCTTTTCGTTTTTTATTTTTCTTTTAAAATAAGGAGATTCAGGAAGAACAATCGCGGTGGTTATCTTTGAAACTATTTTAGAGTCATATGGGGTGGCTACAATGCCCACAGATGGGATGTTGGACATTTTCGCAGCTAAGCATCCAACAACTGCACCACCACCAATAATCCCCACTACAACATCAGGATGGATTTTTCTATACAATTTAATGGCTTCAAATACACTCTGCAACGTCCTAAAGCCAGCTTTCACCAAGTTTAATTTAGTAGCTGCATGTCCACCAGCTTGGGGAATGGGCGTCTTATGCCAGATTAAATTTTTCTTTTTAAATAATAGGCCGGAAGCACTTGGATCTAGCGCGAATTCGCACTGTATGTCATATTTAGAGAGGGTTTGTGCAATGTTATGGGCTGTTACCGCATCTCCACCTATTCCTCTTCCAGTGATCATGAATAATGCTTTCATTTAAACTCCTTTTCCTTCAAAAAATTTCAAAAAGTTATTATCAATAATCTCTTATTTCCAATGATTTTAGTCCTTTAGATCAAATAATATTTCGCAGGATTATGCGAGGATTTTAAAGTTGTTGGTGGAATTGATTTAATTGACTTATGGATATTTTCATATATTTTTTTAAACATTAGACATTAAAGTAAATTCTTATTGAAGCCCTGGTTGAAGAAGTCAGCGTTCCATATAAATTCGTAAATTCCAGATATTGTATCCACAAACTCCTGATACTGATTCCATATGGCTATGGCTGTTTCAGATAATGCTGTATTTCCAGATAGCTTGCAAAATGCTATTAACATCTCCTTTTTATCCCTCACAATGAGTTTGATGTAAGGAACAGGGAAAAACTTAATTTCAAACGGCAAATCTTCCATTATTACCTTGGTTGGAACTTCGATATGGTCTACTCGGCATTTAGGGGCTGTGAGCATCCTTATATTTACTCCTTTTTTTGTTGATTTTTCCAGATAACTTTTGAGTCTGGGGAGTTCTTCTGGGAACATTAGACCTCCCATGATGAAAAGGGATTCTTCAGCCCGGGATATAATTTCCATCTCCTTATTAACGATTTTTTCCTGGCCATGGACGAGCCAAATTGGCGCTGGAACCTGTGGAATCTGGCTCTCGTATATATGGTTAAGTTCAGCCTCTGCAAGATCCATACCCTTCTTAATATGATTTTTGGATTTCTGAAATACTTCATGGGGAGGTATAACTGTAAATTTCAATGGTTTTCCTCTGCTCATTTCAATGAAACCTTTCTTTACAAGATTTTTCAGCACTTGATATACTCTTGAACGTGGTACATTAGCGGCTACACTAATTTCCGTGGCATTGGCTGAGATTAGAGAGGTTAAAGCCACGTATGTGTGTGTTTCATAATCAGTGAGTCCCATAAGTCTGAGTGCCTCTAAAGATTCCCTGCTTAAGGCCATAATTTTCACCTCCACACATTCAAATATAAATATATTGTTTCATTTTATACTCTTTTAGTTACAAAATATATAAATGGTTGTTACCAGCAGATCATATAGTTAGATGTGGAGAAGGTGAAAATTGTGACTTTGGAAAACGAATATGCTATTATAACCTCCAATTTAACCAAAAAATTTGGAGATTTCACTGCAGTGGATAATTTGAACCTTAAGGTGAAGACAGGGGAGATATACGGGCTTTTAGGCCCTAATGGTGCGGGTAAAACCACCATCATCAAAATGCTATCAAGCATCAGTAACCCCAGCTCCGGTGAAGCAACGGTTCTTGGAGAAAAGATTCATTATGGTATTATAGCCTCAAAAATCGGCTACATGCCACAGGAAACAGGATTGTACCTGGGACTTACAGTGGATCAGAACCTAAAATTTTACGGAAGGATTTTCGACCTTAAAAAAGAAGAAATGGAAAAGAGAGAAGATGAACTCCTGAAATTCGTAGACCTAGTGGATTGGAAGCATGAAATGGTGGAAAATTTAAGTGGAGGGATGAAACACAGGGTTTCCCTGGCATGTACACTTATCCACGAGCCAGAACTCCTTTTCCTGGATGAACCAACTGTGGGAGTGGACCCCGAACTCAGGGTATCTTTCTGGGAATATTTCCATCAGCTACGTGAAAAAGGAGTCACCATCCTCATAACCACCCATTACATGGACGAGGCCCGTCACTGCGACCGCATTGGTTTTATGCAGCGAGGCCGGATAATAGCTGAAGATAGCCCTCAGGAAATTCTTAAAAGAAGCGGAAAGGATTCTCTGGAGGACGCATTCCTAGAGTTCTCTAAACAGGACGAAGGGTGATCAAATGAAGCTTTACCGTGTTATGGCAGTGAGCCGCCGGGTTTTCCGTGATGTGGGCAATGATAAGCGCAGTTTGGCCATGCTATTTCTGGCTCCTATCTTTGCCATGTGTGTTTTTGGTGTGGCCTTCAGTGGTGATGTGGAAGATGTGAATGTCATCATCGTCAACCAGGACCAGGGATTCACCCCACCCTTGGGTAACACCACGTACCTCTCAGAAAAGATCATTTCCAACATGGATACCAAGGTTTTGAATATCCAGAATATGAGTAACATTGATGAAGCCCGGCAAAAAGTGAAGGATGGCAAGGCATCTGCTGTGATCATATTCCCTGAGAACTTTACTCAGAACGCTTTATTTAAGACAAAAAACTCATCTTATCCTGACAGTGCAGAAATAATAATTCAGGGTGACGACAGTATTACCAACATAAAAAATGCCATTCTTAAAACTGTGAACCAGGCCATTTCAGACACTATGACTGTGGAAGGGGTAAATCCTGCCCTTAAAGTTACCTCGGACCCAATTTATGGTAAGGACGCCGAGTTCATTGACTTCTTCGTACCCGGAATACTGGCATTCGTAGTCTACCTCCTTACTACCATATTAACTCTCATAACCTTTGTGGGGGAACGGGCTAACGGCACCTTGGAAAGAGTGCTGGCCAGTCCAGTAACAGAAGGGGAGGTTGTAACAGGATACGCCATTACTTTCGGAACTCTGGGCGTTTTGCAGGTTGGGCTTTTAATATCCATTGCTATTTTGGTCTTCAACATAATTGTAGTGGGTAATGTCCTTCTAGCCTTCCTAGCCGTGGCCATACTGGCTATAACCTGTCAAGCCTTGGGTATATTCTTATCCAGTCTTGCTAAACGGCCGGAACAAGCCATACAATTCTTCCCATTCGTAGTGTTACCGGCTTTCCTACTTTCAGGAGTATTCTGGCCCCTGCAAGCGATACCCGATTGGTTAAGGCCCTTATCATATCTGGTGCCACCCACTTACGCCGTGGAAGCTTGCCGGTCGGTAATGCTCAAAGGATGGGGACTGGATAAAATATGGCCTGATCTGGTGGCCCTTGTAATATTCGCCCTCCTATTCCTGGGTCTGGCTGTTTGGTCCTTGAAGAGGGGGAAAAAATAATCTTTTTCCTTTTTTTCCACATTTTTTTCTTATTTAGAATCTATTAATCAGAAACAGTTTTAATGGCATAAGGGTTGTAAAACAGCCTTCTAAAACCTAAAAACACGAAAAAACTGTTTTTTAAAATTATGTTGCGATTTCTCAATATTATTCTGCGTAGAAGATCCCCTAAACCACCACCAGTCAAAACATCCATCAAGTAATCTCCAAAGTTGGGATTTGGAATTTGAAGTTGATCCTCTAGGAATTTTCTTAAGGTTTTTCGTCTTAAAAAGGCTATAAGGATTGAAGTTAATATCAAGAGGATTAATACGGATAAAAATACTCCCCAACTTCCCCAATGATGGAAATTAGTTATATTGATCCCTAATAATGTGTATACTATCCCCAGACTAACGCCAAACGAATGGTTTCCCACTTCCCCCATCATGATTTTTCCTTGATAGTCCAAGGGGGCATATCCAATACACGCAGCGAGAACGACTAGAGCTGAAGAATAAGGGTTTCCTGCAGTCAGATAAAGAAGAATTGCTATTATTGAACTCATTATGATAACAGTGGAACATGCTGTCCCTGGCTGCATATCAGCGATGTTGAGGGGTTGGATCATCAATGCAATAAGAATAGAAGCCGGTCCAAAGTAAAAATATCCAATTAACATTACCAGAAGCATGCCTATACCTCTGGAAAGCTGTCCAATATCGATAGAACTTCCTTTAATTTTTTTTCGACCAATTAAATCATCTACAAACGCAAAAACACCTATTATTGCAATTAGATCTCTCATAGGGGAAGGAAGTAAGAGTATCATAACTATAAATGCTGCTATGCCCACAGCACGTGGTGTTCCACCCCTTATATCGGTGTATAGATTACCACCCAAAATTTCGAATATTTTTTTAAAAATTGGTGTTAGAACTGCTGATAATACAAGTGCGAGAATAACATTAATGTACATTTAAACACCCATAAAGATTTCAATTTTAAATTATACGAAATTTATTCTAAAATTACTATTAAATTCGATAATTCGTTAAAATGTAACTAAATAATCTTAGAAAATTCCTTAATTTAAATATTATCCACAATTTTCCATTTATTGCAAATCATTTTTTTAAAGATCTTTTTAAATCCAATATTGTTTTTTGATTAATAATTTAAATGAATTTACGAATTTTTGATGGATTTTGAATTCAACAATTAATTTAAGCCATATTAACACAAAAATTTCTAATTTGAATTATAAGTTCACTATTACCTCATCTACCTTAAGCTGTATCTTAAAAGTCCTGCAATACCACCAAGAGCCATAAGCTGTTTACCACCTTCATGTTCACTGCTTACAACCATTACTTTACCACCTGTATTCTCCACCGAATCCATTATTTTCTCAATATCTGCTTTACGTACCAATTCATCTATAACAAGCAACTGATATACGGCACCAGCATTTGAAGCCTCCCCAACTTCATCTCTACCATAAGTGACCTTATCTGAAGTTCTTCCAATCTCCTCTAAAACTTTCCCGACAATTCGCATTTCCTTAGCTATTCTGTTTTCGGCAGCTATTTTCTCGATTATACCCTTTTTTAGGACCTCCCCTATTCCTGCTCTCCCTCCTGCTCCGGTGCTTTCTATTTGGGATATTTTGGCCATTTGCGGATATTTTTCACTTAAAAATTGATGAAAATCATTTTTCGAAAACCCGGGACCTGCTATAATAATGCTTTGAATTTCTTTAAATCCCAAAATAGCCACATAAATTTCATTGTAAAAATCAAGCACTGCATGTCTTCTATTTTTCTGTAATATCCTTTTTCCAGAAATATATCCAATTATTGGACCGTAATAATCAATTCCATACTGTTTTACAATTCCCAGATCAGCAACATCATCTTCTATTGCAACAATAATTGCTGATGGCCTCCTAGAGGCTTTTATAGCCTCTTTGAGCCTTTTTATAGTCCATCTTGACCATGTATCTTTTTTGATTTTCACAGAATTATTTAGCTTCAAATCCAAGGTGTGGTGGGATCCTAATGGCACCAAATCCTCAGGACCATGCTCTATTGTGCCGGTAGCTCTGAGTTTTCCAGTATATTTATGAAAATTTATATCTTCAACTCTTATTCCTAAAAAAAACGTCTTTTTAATACCTCGATCACTCCTTATGCGTTCCCCGCTTGTATCCTGTATTCTTCGCGTGGTTTTTGAAGATAAGATGTCTCCCACCTCTATTATATGTGATAAATGCCAAAGATCGTCTAATGTTTCTGGAACAAGCTCAATTATTCCCTTCCGGAAATCTTCATGGACGATGCGCATTTTAACCTCAAACTAACAAATTCGTTTTTTTAAATATTTAATGTAAGAATTTTTATTATTAATTATTGTTTTATTATTATTTCAAATAATTCAAAATCAATACTGATTTTTGAATATTATAGATTATATTAATAGATATTCATTATTAATAGATATTAATAGATTTACTTTATTTAGTAGTTATTTTCGTTTTTTCTAGCAAAGTAAAAGTATATTAAAATTTTCATTTGACATTCTCAACTGTTTTTTTATGCAGTGTAAAATTTATCAAATTTATTTGTGGGATGAATTTTATATAAAACTTATTACAGAAGATTTATATGGGGATATTAAATGGCTGAAAATTTGGAAAAAAAGATAAAAGAAGCATTGAATGATGTAAAACCATGGCAAAGAGTGCCAACATCTGTAGTAGGTGTTTTCCTGGTGAAAACGCCAACGGTTGGCGGTCAGGAGACAATAATGGTGGAAATAAATCCTGCTGATGATCAGGGAAGACCAATAAAAAGAAGAGGTATATATCTACGGACAAATTCTGAACTTGAGAAATTTAGGGAAATCATGGAAAAAGAAAAACTAAAGGATTTACTGGGTGCAATAGAAAATATGGCTGGCTTAAATAAGGGAAAACCAATAAAACCTGTTGAAATTTGATTTAGTTAGATATTGGTTATAATAGTATTTATTTATATATGAATTAATTTCTGGGGGTCCTATGAGAATTGCTGTAATTGGTGGAACCAGAGGACTGGGTAACTGGATTGCTGAATTTTTAAAAAATAGAGGATTTGATGTTGTAGTAACTGGGAGAGACAAGGGCACTGGAGAGAAGGTATCAAAAAAACTGGGTATAGAATACACACATGACAACACTAAAGCAGCTTCAAAAGCTCATGTAGTTATAATCTCTGTTCCAATTGATGTAACCTCTTCAGTTATAAAGGAAGTAGCTCCCTTTATGAGAGAAGGCTCTCTTCTTGTTGATGTTACTTCTGTAAAGGAGAAACCCACAGAAGTCATGCATACATGCGTTCCGCCAGGTGTTGAAGTTTTACCAACCCATCCAATGTTCAGTCCAAGGATTAGGTCTTTAGACGGTCAGCTTGTTGTAATGACTCCTTTTAAAGAGGGTAATTGGCACAAAAAAGTATATGAATTTCTTAAGAAGGAAAATGCAATAGTTTTGGTGACTACTCCTCAACTTCATGATCAAATGATGAGTATAGTTCAGGGACTTACTCATTTTGCATATATTGGCATTGCAACCACCATTAAAAAGCTTCAGGTGGACGTTAAAGAGTCTAGAAAATTTGCAAGTCCAATATATGGACTTATGCTTGATATTATCGCAAGAATTGTTGCTCAAAATCCTTATTTATGTTATTCAATTCAGAAAGAAAATAGGTACATTGAAAAAACTCATGAAACATTTCTTTCTACCTACAGAGATTTGAGTGATATGATCTCTAACAGTGAGGAAGAAAAATTTGTTCGAACCATGAGTTCGGCAGCAAAACATCTGGATGACCTTGAAGCGGCTCTGGGAAGATCTGATAAGGCCATATCAACATTAACAGAAGAAATCAGGATACTTAAGGATGCTATTGGTGAAGAGGTTGGTTTGAGACATATTTACTCTGGTAAAATCCATGTAGGGATCCTGCAGGATTTATCACCAGACACAGTGAGTTTAAATTCAAGTAATAAAAAAATTGAATTGAAATTATCTAATGTAGAGGTTTTAAGTAGTGATGAGCTTTTAGGATGGAAAATTAAAAATTGCCAGCAGAGAACTTACGATGTTTCAGTTGTATTTCCAGAAAACTGTGTACCAGAAATCATTTCAGATTCTATAAAAATTTTAACAGATGTTGTTGAGGCAGAAGTACTTGATGTATATAAAGGTAGGCAGATACCTTCTGGAAAAAAAAGTATTACTATTCGTTACACACTTATAAATCCAGATTGTAGATACCAAGTAGAAAATCTATTAAAAGGATTTGGAGGTATAATACGTTGATTAATAATTTTTAGTACTTAAATATTTAATTTATTCAAATAATAATTCGTTTAAACTCTTTTTTTAATTTTATCATTAATTTTTGTATTACTGCAAACCGAAACCTTTATATAATATTAGTTACAAGGTATTATAATAACGTAAGTTAACTAAAACTTCAATTACATTAAAATTTATTTTTAAGTTATTTAACAATGATAATTGCATAAAAAATTTAAATGGAGTGTCTTTATGGTTAATGATGAAAAAATATTAGATGAAATGAAATTAAAAGTTGCAGAAGCATTTTCACAGTCTGATGTTGGCAGATCAATTGCTAGAATCGACCCAGCATGCATGGATAAGCTGGGTTTAAGGGATGGAGATATAATAGAAATAGAGGGCAATAAACTAACAGCAACAACAGTTGCATCTTCTCATTCAGATATTGGTCTGGGTATAATAAGAATTGATGGATACATAAGGAAAAATGCTGGAACCTCCATTGGAGATGAAGTTAATGTAAAACGTGCAAAGGTAAAAGAAGCACAAAAAGTGGTTTTAGCTCCAATTGAGCAGCAAATAATGATAAGGGGGGATATAAAACCGGCTTTTGTTGGTAGAGTTCTATCTAAAGGTGATATGATACTTTCTGGCTTAATGCAGCAATCAATGAGGGGGGGACTTTTCGACGAATTCTTCAGAGATATGAGAACAGATTTTGCACCTATGGGGGAGCTGAAGCTGGCAGTAGTATCAACAAAACCTACCGGAGCAGTTATAATTACTCAAATGACAGATATTGAGCTTCAAACAGCTCCAGTGGATGTTTCAAAGCTTGAAGGAATTAAATCAATTGTAGATGTAACCTATGAGGACATAGGAGGTCTGAAAGAAGAGGTGAAAAAAGTAAGGGAAATGATAGAAATCCCACTTAAAAGACCCGAACTCTTTGAAAGATTGGGAATTTCACCTCCAAAAGGAGTATTGATGCATGGACCACCAGGCACAGGTAAAACATTACTGGCAAAAGCAGTTGCAAACGAGAGCGATGCTCATTTTATTGCAATTAACGGTCCTGAGATAATGAGTAAGTATGTTGGAGGCTCTGAAGAGAGACTTAGAGAAATATTTGAAGAAGCTGAAGAAAACGCGCCATCCATCATATTTATAGACGAAATAGATGCTATTGCTCCAAAAAGAGAAGAAGTAACTGGTGAAGTGGAAAGGAGAACCGTTGCCCAGCTTCTGACCCTCATGGATGGTCTAAAAACAAGAGGTCAAGTGGTTGTTATTGGCGCAACCAACAGACCAGATGCTCTTGATCAAGCAATCAGAAGACCTGGTAGATTTGACCGAGAAATTGAAATAGGTGTACCTGATAAAGACGGAAGAAAAGAAGTTCTGCAGATTCATACCCGAGGAATGCCCCTTGATGATAAAGTGGATTTAGATGAAATCGCAGAAATCACTCACGGATTTGTAGGTGCAGATCTAGAATCACTCTGTAAAGAAGCTGCAATGAGAGTTTTAAGGCGAGTGCTTCCTGATATAAAGGCTGATGAGGAAATACCAAAGGAAACCTTAAAGAAAATGATTGTCAATAAAGCAGACTTCAAGGAAGCTTTAAAAGAAATTCAACCATCTGCACTTCGTGAAGTTCTTGTACAGGTTCCAAATGTCACCTGGGATGAGATAGGTGGATTAAAAAGTGCAAAACAGGAATTGCAGGAGGCAGTGGAGTGGCCTTTAAAATATCCAGAAACCTTTGACAAATTTGGAATCAGACCACCTAAGGGTGTTTTAATTTTTGGACCACCAGGCACAGGTAAAACTCTCCTTGCCAAGGCAGTTGCAAGTGAAAGTGAATCAAACTTTATTGCTGTTAAAGGGCCTGAACTCCTATCAAAGTGGGTTGGTGAATCTGAAAAAGGAGTGCGTGAAGTTTTTAGAAAAGCAAGACAAACTGCACCTACTGTAATATTTTTTGATGAAATAGATTCATTAGCTTCAACAAGAAGTGGTGGAAGCACAGATTCAGGAGTCACACAGAGGGTTGTAAACCAACTTCTAACAGAAATCGATGGACTGGAAGAATTACAGGATGTAGCAGTGATTGCAGCTACAAACAGGGTGGATATAATAGATCCAGCTCTAGTTCGACCTGGCAGGTTTGACAGACATATCAAAGTAGATGTTCCAGATGAAGAAGCCAGAATTGAGATTTTCAAGGTTCACACAAAGAACATGCCACTTGCAGATGATGTAGATATTAAAAGGCTCGCAAAAGATGCGGATGGATTTGTTGGAGCTGATATCGAGGCTGTGTGCCGCGAAGCAGTTATGTTAACCCTCAGAGATAACATGGAAGCTGAAAAGGTAGATATAAAATATTTCAAGGAAGCAATGAAAAAGATAAAACCAAAGAGCGAAGTAGAACAGGTGCACTACCACTGATCGCAGTTCAAAAATAAAATTTAAATTAAAAAAACTTTTAAAAGTGGAATAATTTGATTTCCACTATTTTTTTATTTTATTGGTTAATCAACGACTTTTTATTTTCTTTATTTTTTTTTGTTAATAATTTTTAATAGACTAATTCTGAAAATGACTAAATTTTTTAAAATTGATTTTTATTATTAATGCATTTAAACTTATTTTTTTAAAATTTGAATTGTTTAAAACTATTTTTTTAAATTTCACCTTAAACTATAAAAAGGTTAATATATTCAACACTATTTAATAGTTTAATATCACAGCATTTATTATATCACAGCTTTGATAAATAAAAATTAAAGAAATTAAAGAAAAAAAATAAGAAATTAAGTTTCTAGTTAATTATCTAAATATCAAAAAAGGCTTTATTTTATTTTTAAAATGTTAAATGTTAAGGTGAAAAAATGAGTTACAAAGTTAAGGATATTTCACTTGCCCCGCAAGGTAAGATGAAGATTAAGTGGGTTCAAAGACACATGCCTGTCCTTGAACATATAAAGAAGGAGTTTGAGAAAAATAAACCCTTTAAAGGAATAACAGTGGGGTCATGCTTACATCTTGAACCAAAAACAATAAATCTAGGTTTAACACTTCAAGCTGCTGGTGCTGAAGTTGTGATGACTGGTTGTAATCCACTTTCAACTCAAGATGATGCTACAGCAGCTGGAGCTTCCATGGGGCTCAATATTTATGGTTGGCGGGGGGAAACTGATGAAGAATACTACCAGAACATTCACCGTGTTTTAGATCATAATCCAGATATTTTAATTGATGATGGGGCGGACATGATCTTTCTCGTGCATCGGGAGAGGAAAGAACTCATTAAAAACATAATCGGTGCGTGTGAAGAGACTACAACTGGAATTCACAGATTAAAAGCAATGGCAGAAGATAAAGCACTAAAATTTCCAGTTATTGCGGTAAATGATGCATACACCAAGTACCTCTTTGATAATCGTTATGGGACTGGTCAATCCACATTTGATTCCATAATGAGCACAACTAACATCTTAATTGCCGGAAAAACGGTGGTAGTATGTGGATATGGATGGTGCGGTCGAGGTATCGCTATGAGGGCTAATGGTCTCGGTGCAAACGTTATTGTAACTGAAATAGATCCAATAAGGGCGCTAGAAGCACTAATGGATGGTTTCAGGGTCATGAAAATTGGAGAAGCAGTCAGATATGCTGATATTTTGATAACAGCTACAGGGAATATTGATGTAGTTGCTGGAGATCATTTTAAGGTCATAAAAGATGGTTGTATACTCGCCAATTCAGGTCATTTTAATGTTGAGATAAATAGGCAAGACCTTAATAAAATGTCTGTTAGGAATGAAAAGATTAAAGAGGACATAGAAGAATTTGTAATGGAGGATGGGAGAAATTTGTACCTTCTTGCTGATGGAAGACTTGTTAATTTGGCAACTGAACGCGGACAGGGACATCCAGCTGAAATTATGGATATGAGTTTCTCTTTACAGGCTTTATCAGCGAAATATATTCTTGAAACTAAGTTAGAAAGTGGAGTTTATAAATCTCCAGATGAAATAGACAATACAGTTGCAAAATTAAAATTAAAGGCCATGGGAATAGAAATTGATGAATTAACCAGAAAACAGGCTGATTACCTAGAGGATTGGAAAGAAGGAACATAAAACTCAATTAAAAAATTTAAGCTTGAATTCATATTATGATTATAAAATGGGATTTTTAAATGGGATATTTTAACATAATCAACAAGGGTGCAGGACCTGTAAGACTTTTTGTTGGTGGAGTTCATGGAAATGAGGGGCTAACAACCATTAAAGCTCTCTCTATAATTGGAGAAGAAGATATTAAAGATGGGAAGCTTATAATCTACAACTGTGATGAAAGCAAGTATATAAGCACTCTTGACGAGCGTTACTACAACTTACCGGTAGGAAAGGAAATTTTATCCTTGATTACAAACTATCAGCCTGAAATATATGTTGAACCACATTGCTATAGACCTGACAGTTTCTCTAAACTCACAGATAAAGATAGAAAAAAGAAAGTCGGAGTTCCACCCCTTATAGAACTTGAGGAAGGTGTTCTTATAGGTTCTGTATCACCATTTATCAGAATCAACTATTTTAGGAGACAAGATGTGTGTGTAACTCTAGAAATACCATGTTCGCCATCTCCAAAAGCTTTAGATGTTTATATAAATGTATTGAAAGTTATTGCAGGTTCAAAGGATAGGTCTGAGATTGAAGATAAATTAAAGGTTAAATATCCTTCACAGGTTAAAACTGCTCGTACATATGCTTTAGAATTTTTTGGGAATTATCCGCCATTCTAGTTTTATTTCTACCATTTAAATAATTTATTGAATTTTTAACTGTTAAAATTCTGGTTTAAAATTTTTTAAAACCATTCCTCAAGACTTTTTTGGGTGCTATCAAGTTTCTTAAGCTTTCCAACTGCTCCAACCACCCGATCCTCTGAAAAGCTGTGTTCCATGCATAAAAAATCAATTATTTTTTCCTTATCTGGTTTTTTCCACTTTAGTTTATAGTCAGATATTATATCTGGTTTAAGAAAGATATCTCTTATAAGTTCAGGATCAACTTCCATTTCAATTTCAAGATGTTTCAATGCGTTCAAAAGGTCTCCATGCTCTTTGATCAATTTTAAACCTTTTTTTGCACCTATTCCCTTTATTCCATCATTAAAATCCGTTCCAACAAGTATAGCAACGTCAACTAACTGTTCTCGGCTTAAATCAAGCTTTGCTAAAATATTTTTAAGTTCAATAAGCTCTAAGTTAGCTCTTGTACCAGCAACAGCCAGATTTCTAACCATTCTTGGTGATCCAAATAGAATGCAGTCATAATCCTGGGAAGCAACACACCAGGCATCTCCATTTTGCACCATATAAGAAGCCTGGGCTTCACCCTCACCTGTTGCCTGAATATAGGGGATTCCCATAAAGTCTAGGAGTTTTTTTGAACTTTCGATGACCTCTGCAGACATTCTTGAGGATCTAACTGCATATTTACGTGCTTCCTCAATCTCGCCCTCTTCAAGAGCTTCTTTCCATTTTTTTTCAGATTCTTTCCTTATTTCACTTCTTTTAACTCTTGTATTGGATTTCAAAACATGAGATTCACCATCAAAAACATATATGGGTTTTATACCTTTCTCAACAAGTGAAGAAGTCCTGTACAGAATGCCGCTTAAATGTGATGTGATCCTACCTTTATAATCCATAAGCGGAGTACCATCTCTTTGTCTTATACTTGATAAAAATTGATAGATGGAATTGGCAGCATCAACAGCTACAACTTTTCCTTTCAAATCCTCAAATTTTATTTCCTGAAAAGATACGATATCTTTGAACTTCACTCCCATTTTAACCACAATTTAGGGGGATTTAAATATATTTATTAAGCTCATGTTTTTTTGGAATTTTATAAAAAACGAATTGTTAACTTGGAATCCTCTATATTTGAAATCCTTAATTTAATATATGATAATTATTTGATTTTTTTGTTTATTACGACATTATCTTTTCTGTAATTACTCTGTAAATAAACTCTTTGGAAATGTTTCCTTTATTCTTATAAGAACCTTATCTTTATGAATTATATTATAGGTGCGGGTTAGCATTGGAGAATTTGTATTGAAGATTTGAATGAGTTCTTCACTTGGTTCTTCAACTCCGATATGCATTATTTCCCTTCTGGCCTCAATATTATACTTTTTTAGAATTCGTCCAATAGGAATATTTGCTCTTATTAAATCCTCTTTAAAGTTATTATTAGGTCTATTTACAGGTATAAGGGACACTGCGTGAATAAGGGGTTCTTTGTGTCCTATAACTACTATTCGATAGTTTACAGTATCGCCCTTGGCTATGCCTAATTCATCTGCTATTTTTGTGTCTGCTTTCCTAAATTCCTGTATAAGTGTTTTAATATTCACCGGACCTTTAAGAACGTCTAGTATGGTGGTCACAGAGCCATCAGTAATTAGAAGTATCTTCTGGGCACTGGAGAGTTTTCCCACCCTTTTTTCAACTTTTTTTATCCAATCGGATATGTTCATGTCCATTTTATTCACGAGGGTTTTTTATTTCTCCATAAATTGATGAATAGGCCACAACTGCTGGGTTAGCTAGGTATATTTTAGAATTTGGATCACCCATTCTGCCAATGAAATTTCTGTTGGTTGTGGATATACAGACCTCTTCAGATCCTAAAACACCCATATGGGCGCCTAAACATGGTCCACACCCGGGATTGCAGACTATGGCGCCTGAATCTATGAATATATCTATGATTCCTTCTTTTATGGCATCTGAGTATATTTGCATTGAAGCAGGTACCACAATAAGTCTAACATCACTGTGTACTTTTCTCCCCTCTAAGATCTCTGAAGCAATCCTTAAGTCTTCAAGACGGCCATTTGTACAAGATCCTATAAAAGCTTGATCTATAGAAGTTCCTTCAACTTTAGAAATTGGGTTAACATTATCAACATTGTGGGGTGATGCGATTTGAGGTTCCAAATTATTAACATCAAATAAATATTCTTTTTCGTAATTGGAATCCTTATCTGATCTTACTAACTTTGAATTATCCACCCCTCGCTTTTTAAGATAATCAAGAACAGCTCTGTTAGGTTCCATTATACCATTTTTAGCACCCATCTCCACAGCCATGTTGCAGATGGTCATTCTGCCAGATACATCCATAGAATTAACAGTTTCACCAAAAAATTCCAGTGCTTTATAAGTTGCACCATATGAACCAATTTTACCAATTATATCTAAAATAACATCTTTAGCAGTTACATATCGCTGTAAATTACCTTCTA
>VGTM01000007.1 GCA_016874685.1 Methanobacteriota archaeon | reverse complement strand
CTCACTACGTGTGTGACGAATCATAATGAAGATACTTATTAGTCCAACCAGTAACGGGCCCGGTATGCCTATCCTCCAAGCAGTGAGTCCGCCAATGGACGGGTCAAGCACTGATCCTAATAGTGCCACTATAGAAGGGTTATTTTGCATCTGTAAGAAAAATGTCTGACGCACCACAAAATCAGAATAGAGATTGACAAAGGTAGCTGCAATACCAATTGCCACCAGAGCCATGAAAAGGATAAAAATTGGCAAAATGATCCGATCCCTATGCAAAATTAGCCGAATCATCGCTAAAGTGCCTGCGAGATTATCCATATTTATTGTCAAGTTAATCACTCCCTAGACATCTCTTACTCCAGTGAACTGTACTCATCACCATAATAACGTATAAACAATTCTTCCAGAGTGGGTGGGGCACTGATAAGTGATTGCACACCAAATTGAGTCAAATGTTTCAGTATTTTGTCAATTTTTTCGGTATCAACACTAAAATGAGCATGTTTACCTTCAATGCTGAGATTGTGTACACCTGCCAGTTCATCGAGTCCGCTTATAGGTTGAATGGTGTCTACGGTGATAGAAGTACGGGTCAAATGCCTTAATTCAGCAAATGTACCTGTTTCAATGATTTTGCCTTCTCTGATAATGCTAACCCGGTCGCAAAGCGCTTCCACTTCAGCTAGGATGTGACTTGATAATAAAATGGTTTTACCCTCTTTTTTGAGTTCTTTGATACATTGGCGAAACACTCCTTCCATTAGAGGATCCAGGCCCAGTGTAGGTTCGTCAAGGACATACAATTCAACATCAGAGACCAACGCAGATATAAGGGCCACTTTTTGTCTGTTACCGGTAGAATATGCACCACACTTCTTTGTTGGGTCCAGTTTAAAACGTTCCACAAGTTCTTCTCGCCGTTCCTGCCTAAAACCGCCCCTAAGCCTACCAAGAAGGTCAATTACTTCACCCCCAGTTAGAGTGGGCCATAGGTTGACTTCACCAGGAACATAAGCCAATCTACGATGGAGCTTCACTGCATCATGCCAGGGGTCACTTCCAAATAGATGAACTTTCCCAGAACTCTTCCTTAGTAATCCAAGGATTATTCGTAAGGTTGTTGTCTTTCCAGCGCCGTTTGGACCAATAAAACCAAATACTTCACCCTCTTCAACATCAAGATCCACTTCATCCAGGGCTAAAAATTTCCCATAATATTTTTTTAAATTTTTTATTTCTATTAACGACAATAGAAAACCCCCTTCAGCATAAAATAACTAAAATTTTCTATATCAATTCTAAAATTATCATATATTATGTTTAATGAAATATTTAAGATATTAAGTTTTATATTCTAAATTAGTAAAAATTAAACAAATATAATCTGAGTTAGAGGCATCTATTATCAGTTGGGTATTTATTACCAAATATAAGAATTATCAATATTTAAAACTCTTTTTAAAGTTTCAATCAGAAACCAGTAGCCTTCAAGGTGGAAATTTGCATCCAAATCCATATATCTTAAATTTATAATTAATATAGGGTCAAAATAATCCAACCATGAAAAAAGACCGGACCATCACTTGCAGAGCTTTATTATTAGTTGCAAACTTAAATAATTAAAATCAAAAAAAGAATATAGCCAAAATTTTGCTATCACTGTATAGAGCGACTTATCAGATTTTGCGATTTTTGATAAATATCCAGTTTTTCACTAATACGCTGGTAATTTTCCTTGGTTACCCCCACGTTCCTAATAAAATCGTTTGAATATCTAATATCGCCTCTTCGAGGGTTATCCTGCCGCATGACGTACATACAGATGGCAGTTATAATCATCAAAGGGTCTGTTTTTCTACCCTTACCACCACGATAAAGTTTACGAAAATCAGCATTGCATATGATTTCCCGGGCACGGTCTTTCTGACCTCCACCCACAGGTAACATGACTTCATCACCATCCTCTCTTTTTGTTAATACCAGAGTGGGGCTGTGGCCAGTCATCATGAAGTTACTGGCCACAATGCTCAGCATGGCCAGTTTTTCCTGCAACCTAAAGTCTTCATCGGCAGTTTTTAGACTGTAAGGTTTGTATTTCTCGTATTTTTTTATTTTGTTGATCATTCTCTCGATTTTTGCATTTTCATCGAGGAAGATGTGTTTTCTTTTTTTCAAAATATCTCGCCTGATAATTCTATGTTTTAGTATCTTTAGATTTAGATAAGTGATCTTATTAAGGTTGGGGCGGGTTAAATTATAAAAATAATCTAATTCATTATAAATTACTAAATGTAAAATAAAATTTTCAAACGCGAACCACAACACCCTTCTCCTTCAAGTACTCCTTAACCTGAGGCACAGGATACTCATTAAAGTGGAAGATACTGGCAGCTAAAGCGGCATCTGCTTTTCCCTGGCTGAAGGCTTCGTAAATATGTTCTGGATTACCTACACCACCCGAGGCAATCACAGGAATATCCACACTTTCACTAATTGTCCTGGTCAATTCCAGATCATATCCGTCCTTAGTACCGTCCCGGTCCATTGATGTGAGGAGGATTTCACCCGCTCCTCTATCCTCGCATTCCATGGCCCAGGCTATTGCATCAATACCTGTAAATTCACGTCCACCGTAGATGCTGCAGTCAAACCAGCAGTAACCTTCGCCTGTTTCAACTATGATCTTTTCTTCGTGTTCTTTTGGGTCTTCAATGTAACGTCTTTTTGCATCTATCCCAATAACACATGCCTGAGACCCTACAACTTTAGATGCTTCGTTTATGAGGTCTGGATTATGAATAGCGGCCGTATTGGTAGAACATTTATCTGCCCCTGCTTTAAGCATTTTAACGTAGTCATCAGGTTTTCTTATACCTCCCCCCACACAGATAGGCACGAAAACATTTTCTGTTGTGGCTTCAACCACGTGTGCCATGGTCTCCCGGCGCTCATGTGAGGCGGTGATATCAAGGAATACTATTTCATCTGCCCCATCCTCGTAGTAGCGGGTGGCCAGTTCCACAGGCTCTCCTGCGTATCTTATCTGTTTGAATTCAATTCCTTTAACTACCCGGCCATGGGGGACGTTTAAATCGCAGTCAAGACAGGGTATTATTCTTTTTGCAAGCATGATTTATTTCCTCGTTAGCTTTATTTTTGATCAATCTTTTTTTAAGGTCTTTTGTAAGGATTTAGGTAAGTTCTCTATATAAAATTGTAATAATGAATAATTAGATTTATAATATAGGATGTATTTAATTAGAGCTTTAAATAAATAAAGATATAAAATATAGAACAGCCGGAGTTTGATCAACTTTCTTGTCTGTTTTGAAAGTTTGGATCAAAACTTTTCTAAAGGTTTGGGCCCGTAGTCTAGCCAGGAATATGACGTGGGACTTCGGATCCCAAGGTCCCGGGTTCAAATCCCGGCGGGTCCGTTTATTTTTATTATTTTTTATTTGCATGAAATTTAAGGGATATAAATGCCTAAATCAAAAAAATAATATGGATAATTTCCAACGTTTAGAACCCAAAAACCGCCAAGAATGGCGGGAATGGTTAAATGAAAATCCTAAATTTTCTCCAGGACTTTGGCTCATTTATTACAAAAAAGGAGCTGAAAAAACCGGTAAAGCTTATGATGAGGCAGTTGAAGAGGCTTTAAGCTTCGGGTGGATAGATAGTAAAGTAAATGTATTGGATGAAGAGCGTTACATGCAGGTTTACACACCAATAAAACCATGAAGCATCTGGTCTAAGTTAAATAAAAATAGAGTTCGAAAATTAATTAAAAATGGTCTCATGATACCCGCCGGACTGGAGACGGTGGAAGCAGCTAAAAAAGAGGGGTCATGGAATTTTCTGGATGATATTGAAGACCTAATAGTTCCAGAAGATCTAAAAAAAGCTTTAAAGGAAAACAACACCGCTTTAAAGAATTTTGAGGCCTTCAATGATTCAACGAAGAAAGGTATATTTTATTGGATTGCCAGTGCCAAACGTCCCGAAACACGATTGAAAAGAATTGAAAAATCAGTTTCACTTGCAGAACAAAATAAAAGACCTTAGGAATCGTTAAATTATCATTAAATTATATTTCTAATATGATTTTTTTTTCACAATCAAAACACATTTTTTTGTCTCTGTTTGTGGTGTAGTTCTTTCCGCATTTTTCACATTTAATCTGCTTGAGGGTTGATTGTTTTTTTATCCACTTCTTCGCCATTCTTATTGAACAATTGTAATTCCATTGGACTGTTGCCTTTGCTTTCCTGTCTAGAGCTTTTTCGGCATCCTCTTTAATTTTCTTCGCTAGAACTTCTTCATCATCATTTTTTACCATTATAATCATTTTTTACATTTTTAATTTTTTGAATTGTAAAAAAACAGTATTGTATTAGTTTAAATCTATTTAGATCTTCTATTACTAAATGAAACATATCTATATCCTTTTTTTATAGCTCAAATTTTTTTAATTTCTATAAAATTTCTATAAATATAAATTTCTATAAAAATTGAATCTTTATTATAAAAAAATTATTTGAAATACGATCTTTTTCATCTGATTATAATTGAACTCCTTCGATTGCAGATATCTGTTTAAAAAACTTATTATTCATCCTGAATAGCTTCCTTAAAAAATGTTGGAATGAGGTTCTTATACATCCTGCTATCAGAAAGCATATTGATGTTTCCATCCAGGATGTAGGTCACACAGTAATCGTCTTCAGCACGCATACCACGACCATAAGCTTGAATCAGAGTCATAACTGTTTTATATGCATACCATCTAGGATCTTTAAGTCTTCTTTTATTTATCTGGCGGTCTCCCAGATAGGGAAATGGAATTTTATAGATTACCTGGAACTGACACTTCTCATAGGGCAGATCAACCCCTTCACTCATCGATGGGCTTACCAATACCAGTGGTCGTTCGCTCTGCTCAAACTGCATGAGTTTATATTCTCTGTTTGTGCTGTCGTGGCTTATCAACCGATTATTCAGGATATTTTCCATTATATATTTTTGACATTTGTAATTGTGAGTGTGTATAAGTCCCTTTTCATATTTGTGGTGTTCAATAATCTTCTCTAAGATGGGAATGGTTTTTGGTGCTGTATATTTTATCGAACGCTTAGACATATTCCCTGCCAGTCTCAGATAAACCGGTCTTTTTGATGCTGGAAATGGGCTTTTGATATTTAACGAGAATACCGCATCTGGGTCTATACCCAGCCACCTGCAGAACAATTTCTGATCCAGGATTGTTGCACTCATAAAAAGACGTATATCGGCATGTCTAAAGAGCATTTCCTCAGTATAACCATCTATGGTCAATGGTTTGAAGGACACCCGATCTGGTGTGGGATCAACTACCCAGTTCTGACTGTTATCTTCCAGTTCCATTCCCAGATCATAAAAACTGATCATGGATCTTTTTATTCTGTCTGCCCTGTTTTTAGGCAGGTCTTTTATGTTGATTTTGCTGTAAGCTTCATAGAGAGATCTGATAAACTCCTCCCAGTCAGCTGGATCTTCATATTTCAGCATATCTGAAGGTATTGTTTTTTCTACATCCTTTTCTAACCTTTTTGCGGGGATATTCACTTCCATCCTGCGCATAAGCTTATTTTCAAGATTGTGAGCCTCGTCCAGAACCATAAGCCGTCTTTTACCAAAGTGTCTTACATAATTCAACTCAAGAAGAGCGTAATCATAGTTCATCAAGGTTAGGGGGCTGTTAATTGCGTCAACCTTTTGAAGCCAGTAGTTGCATCGATCAATGGATCTGAAATACCACAAATTTCCAAAAAAATCTTCAAATGCCTCTGTTAATCCATTTTTACTTGATTTGGTAACTCCAAAATCACATACATATTTTCTGGAGTTTGGAGTTGTTTGACAAACACCTTTATCACAGCTTTCTTCCAGATCAGCGGCTTTACAATAAAAATTAGATCTTCCTTTCATTAGAGAATGCCCAAATTCATCACTATATTGTGCTTGGAGCTGTTTTGTCATGGTGAGAATGTATGCTGGTTCAAAAATATTGCAAAGCGCGGTTGCAATGGCTGATTTCCCAGTCCCAGTTCCGGCTTCCAGTATTATATACTCAAATCCATCATCTATGGCATTCTTAATATCAGAGATTATCTCCAGCTGTCCTTCCCTGGCCTCTGGAAAAGGAAAATTTTCTATTATCTCAGCATCTATCTCTGGATTCAATTTTTTAAGCTTTAAAATTTGGGAGGAGGATGGCTCTATT
The DNA here is from genome assembly GCA_016874685.1 of Methanobacteriota archaeon. Lineage (GTDB taxonomy): Archaea > Methanobacteriota > Methanobacteria > Methanobacteriales > Methanobacteriaceae > VGTM01. The sequence goes on along the minus strand of VGTM01000007.1, from coordinate 25,203 downwards.
TTTCCGATAGCTACAAAATCTTTCTCTGGACAGATACATCTTTGCTTTATCATACCACATCTTTTGCAGAACCAACCATTATCCATAGGGACTTATATTTTATTGATACTATAAATAGATGCAGACGAAACCTTTAGAATGTTTCATCCTACCTATAAAATAAAAGGGTTATGAGACAATAAGAAACCAAGAAAATAATTTTTGATCAACTTTTTTTAAAAGATTGAAGGATGGAAATATGCAGAGAGGAAAACTGATAGGCATTGGAGTAGGCCCCGGCGATCCAGAGCTTTTGACAGTTAAAGCGGTTAAAGCATTAAAGAAAGCCCCAGTAATATGTGCACCAAGATCTTCTGCTTCAAGACCAAGCCTGGCACTTTCGATTGTTAGAACCGTATTAGAAGAACATAAAAGTGAACATGAAATTATAGAGCCACTTTTCCCTATGATTGAGGATAAAAAAGCCCTAGAAAAATATTGGGACGGTGCAGCTCAACTTATAATTGAAAAATTGAATCAGGGACTTGATGTTGCTTTTATAACACTGGGTGATCCTACCCTTTACAGTACATTTTCTTATGTGCTCAAAATAATAAGAGATGAAGATATTGTTGTGGATATAATACCGGGTGTTACCTCTTTTACAGGCTGTGCAGCAAGTGCAGGGATAACTCTAGCTGAAAAGGATGAAATTGTTGTTATAGTACCCAAAGTTGATGAAAGATTGTCCCAGATTTTAGAACATGGCGATACATTTGTAATCATGAAGACATCTAGACACACTGATCTATTGGAAGATATTATAAATCAGGATGAGAGGGATAAGCTAATTATATCAGTGCAAAATTGCAGCATGGATGATGAAAAAGTTTTTAAAGGCTTTGCAAATGATAAAAAGTATTTATCCACCACGATAGTAAAATTTAGGGACGATAATGAAGATAACAAAAATTAAAGTTATATTAAAGTTATTTTCATTTTATAAAGGATTTAAAAGATGAAAATTAAATATTTCCTACAATTTGTCCTAAATCTGGCTGTATTTATATGATAAATGTAAATGTAAAAATAATGGTGATAAATCCTGGAAGAGGCGCTTTTTACTAAAGGAGAAATCAAAATTATTCTAAAACCACAAAATTATATCCTAAAAAACTTTAAATTTAGATCTGGAGAGTCTCTTCAAGAATTAAATATAGAATATGCTACTTTTGGAGTTAAGAAAACAGATGATATAGGTAACATAATAAATGGTATTCTATACCTACATGGCTGGGCTGGAAATTATTCTTCAATTGAGCGTTTAGCGGACGTTATTGGACCAGGGAAGGTCATTGATACCAATAAATATTTTATAATCTGCCCCACTGCATTGGGTTCTCCAGAATCGTCATCTCCATCAACATCCCGATTAGGTCCAGAATTTCCCAAATATACAATTGAAGACATGGTTCATGCCCAGTACATCCTTGTTAGCGAGGGGTTGGGAATAAGACATCTTAAGGGTGTTATAGGTGCGTCCATGGGTGGTTTTCAGACTTTGATGTGGGCTGTAAACTATCCTGATTCTATGGATTTTATAATTCCAATAGCCACCAGTTTTGAAGAACGTGGAAGAATGTTTGGAATTTATTCGTTGATGAATAAAATGATAGAAGGCGATTCAGACTATAACCACGGAAATTATATCAAACAACCCAAAAGAGGCATGGAAAACGCCTTTATCATGGCATTTTTATGGACATTTTCACCCCAATACTACAAGAAGGAATTTACAGAAGATGAAGAGCTTATTGAGGCTTTGGAGGATATAAAGCTTGAAAGTTCAAAAAAAGATGCAAATGATATAATATGGCGAAACAAGGCCGGCCTATCTTATAATATCAAAGACAGTCTATCTAAAATTAAGGCCCGGACTCTTATAATTGGCGTCAGAGATGATCCATTATTCCCTCCAGAAACAGATACATTGCCCCTGGCAAAAGCAATAAACCGGGCAAAAGTTTTTATATATGATTCTATATTGGGTCATTTAGGTATTAATGAAATTAAAAAGGCTGAAAATGTAATCAATGACTTTTTAAAATAACTGATATAAAATTAAGTGATATAAAACAGTTTAATAGCCCATAGTTTTGTTATTATGTATCATTTTTGATATTTAATTCTTAATATTAGAACAAAATTGTTTAATTCTGTTATTTTTAATAATTTAGCGTATTAAAGATTTCTAAGGGCCATATTTTTGAAGGAGTTTTAGGGGATTATATTTTAAATTTAAAAAAACTTTAAATAGATGTATGTACATACTTGCATTCTCAAGGTGATAATAATTGGACAATGTTGAAGATAGAATCTTAAAAGCAGCAATGAAACTGTTTGTTAAAGAAGGATATAAGGGAGCTACAACGCTTAAAATCGCTCATGAAGCAGGTGTTAATGAAATAACCTTATTTAGGAACTTTAAATCAAAGGAAAATATTCTAAAAGAAGTTATTGCTAGAAATTGGGAAGAGGCCCATGAAAAATTAGACAAAATCCTTCTTCTGGATAAAGATTTAGACATTCCGGAAAGTCTTCGAACGGAGGCTGAGGGTATAAGAGACTTCTTGGATGATCAAATCGATCTTTTAACTCTGCTTATTGTTGAAAGTATAAAAAGACCTGAAGTTGCTGGGGTATTATCTACATTCCCACAAAAAATGGTGAAACACTTTGTAGAATATTTTGATGAGCAGATAAAACGGGGAAACATACGAGATGTGAACAGTGAAGTTGCAGCCATAATGTTGATAAGCTATATCTATTACAACAGCTTTTTAAAAAGAATGATGGGCAAAGAAGTTTTCGATGAACGAGAAATATTATTCGAAGATTTCATAGAAATATTTTCTAGGGGGATAATAAAGTAAGCCTTCCAAAACCGTAAAAACTGTTAGAATTTACCTATGATTTAAACCCTTATTTTTTTGGGTGATTAAAATGGAGGAAGGAAAATCTGCTGAAAATATAATGGGAAAAAACATCATTGGCGTGATTGGAAATTTTAAAAGAATTGTGGATAATCCCGTATCCAAATTTCTCCTTCATAAAACCTTAGGTTATTGTGAAGAAGATGGTGCAAGTAGATTAGAGACAGCTTTGAATTTTTATTTAGGTAAAAAAGAAGATTGCTGTCGTAAATGCAAGGTCACGTCCAAATTTATAGCATACATAGTCTCTAAAGGTAAAAAAAGCTTCGGAGTTTCAGAAGAAGAGTTCAAAGAACAAATGGAAGATCAATACTGGGTTCGTGGACTTGCAAGCGTCCTAAAGGGTATAGCAACCTTTGGAGTAAAAAAACCTTTTGTTCCAGGAGCACCATTTCAAGTTGTATGGAATATTACCAGAGCCTGTAACATGAGATGCGTGCACTGTTATGAAAACGCCGGGAGTAAAGGTGAAGAAGAACTTTCACAAGGAGAGATTCTTAAAGGACTGGACATTCTGGCAAATTGTGGTGTAACTTCTCTAGCTTTCTCTGGAGGAGAACCAAGCATTCATCCTCAAATTTTAAAATTTATACAACATGCTTCTAATAAAGGTTTGCATGTTGCCTTAGCCACAAATGGATACAAATTTTTAGATCTAGGAGAATGTATGAAGTTTGCAAAGGCTGGACTTCAATTTGTGCAGATAAGCATAGATGGTATTGATCCCGAGACTCATGACTCTTTTAGAGGGGTTAGTGGGGCTTGGGATAGGGCTGTTGATGCAGTGGAAAATTTTGAGAGAACTGGAATTTTTGTTGAAGTTGCTACAACTGTTACAGAATATAATTTTGAAGAGATACCTGAAATGATAAAATTTGTAAGAAGGTTAGGGGCACATTGGTTCATGTTATACAACTTCATACCAACAGGAAAGGGTGCAGAGATTGTTGAAATGGATATTTCACCTAAAAAAAGATTAAAAATCCTGCGTAAGGCTTACAGGGAAAATTTTACCGACGAAATGCAAGAAATGCAAATTCTATCCACAGCACCACAGTACGCCCATGTGGCACATAACATGAGTTTTGAAGATGTAAAAATAATTCCAACACACTTTTATAACCCCGAATACACTAATCCGATGTTAATAAAGCTTGCAGACTTTGTAGGGGGTTGTGGAGCAGGAAGATTTTACATGAGTATAGAACCCAACGGTGATATGTATCCCTGTGTTTTCTTTCCCCATGAAGATGAAGTTAAGCTTGGAAACCTGCTTAAAGATGATTTCGACATAGTTTGGCAGAACAATAGACTCCTGATTAATCTTAGAAATAAAAATATACTAAAAGGAAACTGTGGTGTGTGTGAATCCAGAAATATATGTGGAGGTTGTAGAGCCAGAGCATACAACTATTTAAACGATGTTTTTGCACCGGATCCTGGTTGTACAAAAAATGAAAATGAATGGAACATGATAAAAAATTATTTATCACATGAAAACTTTCAAAAAATGCATCAAAATGGTTTAACAATGAATTTAAGAAACTAAGGGGTGAAAGGAAATGGATGTGTTGTTAATAAACCCTAAAGACGAAACTGAGGTTAGTACTAAGTTAGGGCTTAAAGTTCCTCCTCTTAACCTGATGTATCTGGCCGGGGCATTGGAAAAAGCATCCATGTCAGTTAAGATTATTGACGACGATTTGATGCAAATGGGTCATGAAAAAGTAGCTAAGCTGGTTTCAAAACTTAATCCTTCAGTTTCAGCTATAACTGCTACAACAGCCACTATAAAAACTGCATTGAGATATGTTGAAGAGATTGAGAGACAGATACCCTATACATTAACTGTGATGGGAGGTCCTCATACCACTTTTTTACCAGTGGAAACTTTAAAATGTTCAAATTATTTAGATGTGGTTGTAATTGGCGAAGGAGAAGAGACAATCGTTGATATTGCTCAAAAATATGAAAAAAACGAAAAAAACGGATTTTCTGAAATTAAAGGAATAGCTTACCATGATAATGGTACAATCAAAAAAAATCCACCCCGACCACTGATAAAGAACCTTGATAATTTACCCTTTCCAGCAAGGCACCTTATACCCTTTGAATCTTACGGAGTTTCCAGAGATCAATCTGGGGGCATGATAACAAGCAGAGGATGTGTATTTACATGTGGGTACTGTTCTTCTTCATTAATTATGGGTAAGAAATTCCGGGCCAGAAGCCCTGAAAATGTGGTGGATGAAATTGCGGAACTGGTGGACAAATACAGGCTAAGAGACATAATCTTTTTAGATGACACGTTCATGCTCAACAAAAGGAGAGCTATGGCAATATCAAATGAAATTAAAAGTAGAGGGGTTGATGTGGCTTTTGTAGCCTCTTCAAGGGTTGATACCGTCGACAAAGAACTTTTATCGTCTTTAAAAACTTCTGGCATGTATACATTATATTATGGGGTTGAATCAGGTTCACAACGTGTTCTAGATCTTATGGGTAAAGGTATAACCCTTAAAAATGCTCAAGAAGCTGTTAAAATTGCAAAGGATGTTGGAATAGATGTTATAACTTCATTTATTCTTGGATATCCTGGTGAAACACCTGAAGAAATGGATCAGACCATAGATTTTTCCATAAAACTTGACCCAGATTACAGCCAGTACTCTATACTTACACCATTCCCAGGGACACCTGTGTATTATAAATTAAAAGCTAAAAAGTTCCTTGATACTGTTAACTGGGATAAATACAATGTTCTAAACCCTGTAATAAACTATGAAAAATTTGGAATAAGTAAAAATTTAGTTAAAAGAAAACTAGCCAAAGCTTACCTTAAATTCTATCTTCGTCCAAAATATTATATTAAAAGACCCGAGATGTTAAAAGTTTTAATTGGAACTCTTTTTAGAACCTTTATTCTGCCAAAGTTGCTAGGCGGTGCGCCTAAGGGATGGTATAGAAATTTTGAAGTTCAAGATTCAGAAGTACAGGATTATAGAAATTAAAGAAAATATGATTTTTATCAATTATGCAGGATTTAAATGAATTGGTTTATTTATCTTTTTTTTAATGAAACTTTATAATCGAAACTTTTAAATAACATTCTCATTGATATATCCATAAATTTAGATATATCAAATTATATTTTGATTGTTCAAAAAATTATTAAACTGAATAAGGGGTAGGTGGTAAAATGAAAGAAAAAGAAATCAAAAATTTTGTAAAAGAACGATATTCTAAGATCGCAACCAAAGAAGAATTCTCCTGTTCATGTTGCGGCCCCATGGATACCATTTTCCAGCAGGCCAAATTAATGGGCTATTCTGAGGAAGAAATTAGAAGCATACCTGAAGAAGCATTATTAGGGCTTGGATGCGGAAATCCCACAGCACTTGCAGAGCTCAAAGCGGCCGAAACAGTTCTTGATCTGGGATCAGGTGGAGGAATAGATGTATTCCTGGCAGCAGGGAAAGTTGGAGTAAATGGAAAGGTCATCGGAGTGGATATGACCCCAGAAATGGTTGATAATGCCATCAAAAATGCTAAAGAAGCAGGCTATGGTAATGTTGAATTTAAACTGGGCGAAATAGAGAATTTACCCATCAAAAATGACTCCATTGATGTTATTATAAGTAACTGCGTAATAAACCTCGCACCAGACAAGTTAGTAGCTTATAAGGAAGCTTTCAGAGTTTTAAAGCCCAAAGGCCGTATTCTAATATCTGATCTGGTAACAGAAGGCAATATTCCAGAAGATATAAAAAAAAGTTTTGAGGTATGGTCAGAATGTATTGCAGGGGCTATGGAAAAGCAGGAATATCTGGAAACCATAAAAAATGCCGGTTTCAGTGATGTTGAAATTGTTAAACATCAGTACTTCACAGAACCGTACATGGATGAGAGACTTGTAGGAAAGATCATCAGCATTCAAGTAAAAGCTACTAAATAAATTTATTATAATTTTCTGATGAATTGGGTGTGTTAAAAATGAAATGTGACATAACAGATAAATGTGAAACTGGCGATGATAGGATAAAGAAACTAATGAAGATCTTATCCCAAATACCCGAAGCAAATGAGTTACATAGAAAATCAGAAATATTCAAAGCACTTTCTGATCCAACGCGCCTTAAAATACTGTACCTCCTCCAAAATGGAGAATTATGTGTTTGTGAAATAATAATTGCTCTTGAAAAGCCCCAATCCACCATATCTCATCATTTAAATATTCTGAAAAATGCAGGAATTATAAAATGGCGAAAAGAGGGAGTGTGGATACACTACAGTCTGTCAAATCCGAAAATTGTTGAAAGTGCTGAAGATTTAATTCAAAAAGTTTAAATAAATTCTTTAAATATGCAGATAATCAGTAAAACAATATTAAAAAGTTTAATAACAGTATCGAGGCAAAAAATGGAAGATAGAAGGGTATCAATAGCATCGTGTAGTGGAATGAGTCCCTATGGCATGGTTGCCAGGGCATCTTCTGCAGATACAGTTGATGAACATAAAAATGTTTTATCTATATGTATAACAGCCACATCAGCCGATAGAGGGGGTTTCAGAGATTTAATTAAAAAATATCCCATAATTGCAGTAAATGGCTGTGAAAACGCATGTGTAGATAAAATGCTCCAAGAAAAGGGAGTAAATGTCAGTAAAACCATAAATGTGATGGAATTGTTGAAGAAGGAAGATTTAAGACCTAATGATGTGGTCAGACTTGATGAAGAAGGGGAACGTAGCGTTGAAGCAGTCCAAAAAAGATTAAAAGAATTTTTAGATGAATATATTGATTAATATTACTTTTTTTTTTAATCATTTAGAATGCAGTGATAAGTTTAATTAATGATTTAAATTTAATTCAAGTGATTATTATAGTACTTTATACAATTTATGAGCGATAACTTAATGGTGTGGAAAGATGAAAGAACCCAAGCTAGATTTAAATGAAGAGATGTGTGATGCTACCCAACTGAGTTTTCTTGATAGATATTTAACTCTTTGGATTTTCCTTGCAATGGTTTTAGGAGTTTCTTTGGGCTATTTTATTCCTGGCGTGGAGTCATTCATCAACCAGTTCCAAGTGGACACTACCAATATACCTATAGCAATTGGTTTGATCCTAATGATGTATCCTCCCCTTGCAAAGGTTCGATATGAAGAATTAGGCGATGTATTTAGTAATTGGAAGATTTTAGGTGTGGCTCTTTTCCAGAACTGGGTAATAGCGCCAACATTAATGTTTATATTAGCAATAGTTTTTCTGAGCAGTTATCCTGAATATATGGTCGGTTTAATCTTAATTGGAATAGCACCGTGTATTGCAATGGTAATTGTTTGGAATGAGCTTGCGAAAGGCGATACGGAGTATGCAGCAGGACTTGTAGCTTTTAATAGCGTATTTCAGGTATTCTTCTACAGTGTTTATGCATGGCTATTTATATCAGTGCTTCTGCCTTTACTTGGACTGCGGGGTAGCATTGTAAATGTTAGCATATTACAAATAGCTGTGAGTGTATTTATATATCTTGGAATTCCATTTTTAGCCGGAATGATTACAAGGTTTGTACTCGTAAGAGGGAAAGGTAAAGAGTGGTACCATAACAAATTTATTCCTAAAATCAGCCCCATTACTCTTATTGCACTGCTATTTACAATTGTGGTGATGTTTAGCTTAAAAGGAAACATTATAGTGCAAATTCCTCTAGATGTTATACGTATTGCAATTCCACTCATTATCTACTTCGTGGTCATGTTTTTCATAACTTTCTACATTGGATATAAAATAGGGGCAGATTATTCAAAAACTACTACAATATCATTTACAGCGGCAAGCAACAACTTTGAGCTTGCTATCGCAGTAGCTGTGGCAGTTTTTGGAATAGGATCAGGCGTAGCATTTGCAGCGGTCATAGGGCCGTTGATAGAGGTTCCAATACTTATAAGCTTAGTAAATGTGGCTTTATGGTTCCAAAGGAGATTCTTTATCATGAAGGATGGCGGACAAATTAATTCGGATTAATCACAGATTTTTTTTAAATATTTTTTTATTGATGCTTGTTATTTAAATGAGAGAATAATCTGCGCAGAAAGAAAAAAAGTTCTAAATCAAAGAAAATGGTTGGAATAAGATGCCAATGCCAGGATCGGGCAGTTGAGTGGGAAGGGTCTCAGCTTCGAGAGATCAGATGCGAAAGGTGTGGTAAAATTTTTAAAACCAATAGATTTGTGGATATCTGTTTTAGCTTGAAAAAGAGAGATAGATATGGCTGTTTATCACTCAGCCATGACTCGTTTCCATAACTCATTTTCTAGAAAAATCTTGTAAAACCAAGGCCTATATTAAGGGCTAAAAGAATAAAAGAGGCAATTGAAACAAGATATACAATTTTTTGAGCTCCGCTTTCTGAGGTTATGTAATTTAGAAGCTCTTCAAACATTAATCCGCCGTCTAAAGGTTTCATGGGGAGTAGGTTGAAAGTTCCAATTCCAATGTTTAAGAGATATATCCACCATAACTGGGAGGTTAAAAAAAACAGAAACCAGGGTATTGCTTGTCCGTATGTACCAGAAACACTCTCATTGACCTGCAGGTGCTCCTGTCTTCGTATCCCTATATATGGAAGCGACGAATTCGATGGATTCGCACCAATTTTAACTGTAAAGGTTCCCTTATCACTTTCAAATTTTAAAGTATCACCGGGTTTAGTTTTATTAAATATTTCAGTAAAATCAGTACCATTCTTTATAGGATAACCATTTATGCCCTGGATGATCATTCCTTGTTTTAATATCCCATCAGAAGGGCTGTTTGGAACCACACTGACAATTTCCAAGCCATCTGAATAGAAAACGTTGGGAACAAAAAAACTGGATAATATATAAAAAATTCCAAGAGCAATTCCAGCAAGTCCAAGATTAAATATGGAACCTGCAGCGTAAATTCTAAGTTTTGAAAGCCTCTTAGATTTCTTAATATCATCTTCATTAGGTTCAACAAAAGCTCCCGGTAAAATAGCCAGTAATAGAAGTCCAATTGACTTAATACGTACGCCCTCTACTCTTGCAAGTATTCCGTGTCCAAATTCATGGATTATTATAACTGTTGCAAGTCCAATTATTCCATAACCCAGAGGAATGTATACAGAAGATCCAGTTTCAACACCCGGGATTATAATTGATACGGCAGGGGCCTGAAATACAGTCTCCAGGGATTTTATAAGCATATAAAATAAGAAGACCATGAATATAACGGCAACTGGAATTCCAATATTCATGCTTATCCTCCAGAATCTGCCGTATTTTTTAGCTACGGAATCGATATAACCTCTCATTCTCTTGGTTTTTCTCATCATTAGAGGGCCGTTGATCTCAATTTTTAGTTTTTTCCTAAATATTAATGCAATAACCCAAATTATAAGAAATAAGATAGCATAATACCATAAAGCGTTCATATAATCACCTTTTAAACTTTTAACCTATCATACATTAAAACATCACAGCTTTCTCCTTCATCTATTCCTTCTAAATTTTCCTCAATAATGATGTAGCAATCAGATTTAACCATGGATCTCATGACTCCTGATCCCTTTATCATTTGTGGGTGAACCACTTCGCCTTCTATTTTGCCACGAACATAGTCCATCCTCCCAAGGGTGGATGGGATTTTTTTTGAAGCTATTTTACTGACTGGCACTGGTTTCCAATCTATATTTTGCATTTGCATGAGATATGATCTTATAAAAACATCGAACTGAACCATTGCAGCTACAGGGTAGCCAGAAAGCATGAATACCGGTTTTTTATCAATTATACCAAACGCGAAGGGTTTTCCCGGCCTGATAGATACTCCGTGAATTAGTATTTCTCCCATCTCGCCTACAACATCAACCACCACATCCCCCTTGCTTATGGCAGTACCACCAGTAGTTATAATCACGTCACTTGCTTTCAAAGACCTTTTTAGCTGTTCTTTCATAAGGTTATGGTCATCAATGCAGTGGCTAAGTTCTGGAACCGCAAGACAGCTTTCAACTAAAGATTTTAAAGTGTAATAGTTGGAGTTTATTATCTGGCCACCTTGAAGCCGGGAAGTTGGTTTTACCAGTTCATTTCCAGTGGTTATAACATTTACAACCGGTTTCTTGTATACTCTGATTTTATCATGTCCGGCAGAAGCCATAATAGCAAGATCTTGAGGTCTCAGGAGTTTTCCTGTATTTAAAACCAATTCTCCTTTTTTTATGTCCTCACCTCTGAATGAAATGTTCTCACCAGGGGTTAAAGTAGTTGCCACTTCGAGATCATTGCTTTTCGCATGGGTGTACTCTTCCATCACTACTGCGTTGGCCCCCTCAGGTATGGGGGTGCCAGTTGCAATTTGTACAGCTTCTCCATTTTTTAGATTCACATTAGAAAGTTGACCTGCGCTAATTCGGTCAACAATCTTAAAATAGGCAGGATTTGTTTCTGAAAAACCGAATGTATTCTCAGCTTTTATGGCGTAACCGTCCATAGCAGATTTGTCAAAAGGTGGTGAATCAAGCAGAGATTTCACATTTTCGGCTATCACGCGGTTGTATGCATCCTTCAGCCCTATTTTCTCATTATAAAAACCGATTTCAACATTTTTAATAATCTTTAATGCTTTTTCAACTGACATTAGCTCTGATAAAAACATATTACCTGTTCTCAGCGTTATGATCAATTTTAAGTTTAATTAATTTGGGGTATTCATAAAATATATAAAAGAGCTTTAAATAGTTTCACTTAGGATCATTTTCATGACTATAAAGATGTAAAATATAAACTTTTTTTGCTAATAATTTGGAAATCGTTTAGGAGTGATTTGGAGAAGGATTTGGAGAAGATTTGAATGTTGTTTTGAATTATTTATTGATAGTTATTCAGTTTTAATGATTTTAACAACAATTTTCAGACTATTAAGTCGTTAATTAAAGATAAATCCAGAATCAGTATATTTAAATTCTTTAAATTGAATAGAGTATAATAATAAAATTTTTTAAATGTAGGGGTTGAATTTGCATTCAAACAGTAAAATGATAGAAATAAAGTCATTAACAAAACGTTTTGGAAAAATACTGGCTCTTGACAATCTTAATCTGGATATTGATCAAGGAGAACTTTTAGGGATCATAGGGCCAAACGGCGCTGGAAAAACAACGGCCATAAGAATTATATCTTGCATACTTAAACCAGACAATGGCGAAGTCCTGGTTGATGGACACAGCATCCATAAAGACCAGATCAAGATAAAATCTATGATTGGATATCTTCCAGAAGAACCAAACCTTTACGAACGTTTCAAGGCTTACGATCTTTTGAAATATTTTGGCGAACTTTATGGCGTTCCAAAAGAAAATCTGGAAAACCGTATATATGAACTTCTTGAACTTGTAGGTATGAGTGAACGAGCACAGCACAGAATAAATACTTTTTCTAAAGGTTTACGCCAGAGAATAGGCATTGCAAGAGCGTTGATCCATGATCCTGATATTTTAATATTTGATGAGCCAACCATGGGCCTAGATCCTGCAACCTCAAATTCAATTCGTAACTTCATAAACACACTCCGTGGTAAGAAAACCATAATTTTATGTACCCATTACATGGACGAAGCAGATGCTCTGTGTGATCGTGTGGCGATTTTAAATCATGGAAGGATAGCGGACATGGGCACTCCAGACTACCTTAAATCAAAAATACATGGAGAAACCCTTCTTAAGATAAAAGTTAAACACATTGAAGATGCAAATCTGTCAGAGATCCGCCAATTTAAGTCTGTAGAAAATGTCAATGTTTCAGGAGGAGATATACTGGTATCATTAAATTCAAACCATGAAATTTGTGACATTGTCAACGTTGTCAAAGAAGATGTGATATCACTGAATACCAAAGAACCATCATTAGAAGATGTTTTCATTCAAACTGTGAAATGATTCCTGCATTTTTATTTCTTTCAAAATAGAGGTTTATTATGAAAACACTTACCATAACAAAATGGGAATTTAAGGGCACTATTTCAAGTAGAAAATTTTTAATGATATTTTTTCTACAATTGGCAGTGCTAGTTTTAATGATAATGTTTTTTAACCAGTTTATTGCCAATATTGAATCACAAAAAACTGTTTCTTTATCCCCATCACTTTACGGCTTCGCTTCCATGGATATTATGGATGATAGCAAACTCATTACTCCAAATATCGATCATGAACTACTGGAAATCAGAACATTAGACTACAACGAATCAATAAATAGGTTAAAGAGGGGTGAAATTACTGCATTCGTCATTGTTCCTGGAGATTCCAGAAATAAGATAGATAAAATTCAGGTAATCACCATAAATATTTTGGTGAATTATAATGATCCTAAAAGAAGTGTTGTAATAGAAGAAGTTAATTCTGCAGCCAAACAGGCATCATCTTCCATTTCCAATCAATGGATAGATTCCCTTCTACCGGAAGATAAAACAGCCGAACCTGTTGTAAGTCAAAAAGGAAGAGGAGAGCCTTTACCATTCCAAATTATCAGGAAAGTCATGATAGCAATATTATTATTTTTACCCCTATTTCTTTTTGGAAATATGGTTATAGATAGCGTTGTTGGGGAAAAAGAGAGAAAAACAGGAGAAATCTTGATAGCCATGCCTCTATCTCACACCCACATCATAATTGGAAAGAGCCTGGCAGTGGTGCTAACCATAGCTGTACAGGTCGCAATGTGGATAATAATCCTGATAGCTGCAGGTTTTGAAATCCAAAACCCCATTCTAGTTTATTTGATCATCATTCTCACCGCAGTTCCCATTATTGCTATAACCACCATCATAGCTGCCTATTCAAAAAATTACAAGGAAGCCGGTATCGGTATCAGCTTTGCATATATTGGGATTGTGGGATTTTTGATAGTTCCTGCTCTTGGTTACATTTCAGGGAGATCCACGGTCTCTAACATATCTTCAATGACTCTGGTAATGAGAATTTTCTCTGGTGAAAATGTACCCCTTTTGGAGTTCCTCCTTCCCATTATTTTCATCCTGATTGTTAGTTTAATCTCATTCTGGATCTCCATTAAACTTTTAAGAAGGGATGATGTATTTTTCGGGCCGAGACCCGGTATATTAAGACTTTTAATAGAATTTCTTGGTTTTAAAAAAGTTTACAGGATAAAATGATAAATAGAAAAGTAGATGTAACTAAGCAGACAGTTATAGTTTTAGAAATGAAAGGTAGAATCCTTTTCTAATTCTGGAGGCTGTCTAACAATTAATGTTTTTTTGTTGGGGTCATGTTAAATATTTTTGTTTTTGGAGTTATTTTTTTGATTTTAGGGTGGTTATTTAAGTGGAAAGTTTATATGGGGGTTTGTTCTATTATTGTTTAGTTTTAGTAGTGTAGGGGTTGTTTTCATGGCTTTGAGAGAGGATAAGATGGGGCAATCTTGGTTGTTGCCCCCGGCGGTTAGTGATTTAATACCACAGGATCATATTTGTCAATTGGTTGTTGCTTTAGTGGATGATTTGGATGTAAACGGTGTGGAAAAGAAATACCGGTGTATGCGGGGTAATCCAGCATATTCTCGCCGGATGTTACTAAGATTGGTGATTATGGCATCGGTTGATGGTGTTTGGTCTTCAAGGAAGATTGCAAAGCTAGCAGCGGAGAATGTGGTTTATATGTATCTCACCGGCTCTGATACTCCTGATTTCAGGACCATTTGCAAGTTCAAAATCGAATGCCAGGATTTGATTGAACAGGCTTTTAAAAAGACAGTTAACGTTTCAAAAAAGCTAGGAATTGCTAAACTGGGCCACATATCTATAGACGGTACTAAAATCAAAGCCAACGCCTCCAACAACCACACACTAACCAAGGAAGATGTAAAGAACATCAAAAAGATTATCAAGAAAGGAATAGAGGCAGATGAAGAGGAAGACAAGTTATACGGCGATGAAAGAGGAGACCAACTACCGCCCAAACTCAACACTAAAAAAAAGATCCGTGAAAAAATAAAAGAAATAGAACGTTCAGAGGATAAAAAACTGAAAAGCGTGGCTAAAAAGGTTATCGAACAACACGCATTAGCCGATGCAAAAATAAGAAAAAAATCATCCATAAAATCGACCAGGCAGAACAAGAGCTGGAAAAAAGCGGTCAGAAAGTGGTTAGTCTATCTGACCCTGAAGCACGATTCATGGAGAATAAAAAGAAGTTTAAGGAGTTATCATATAATTTTCAGATAGCTGTGGACCATTATTCATATATAATCCTTGCAAATAGTGTTACTCATGATTGCACAGACCACCATCAATTACAACCGCATGTGGAGCAAACAGAGAAGAACCTGGGCGGTTTGCCGGAAGGAACAAAGTTCAGCGCTGATAACGGCTACCATACTGGCGCTAACCTTCGTTACCTGGAGGAAAAGGGACTCGATGGTTATATTCCCAACCGTAAACAAGCCGGCGAAATGAAAGGCAAAAAGAAGAATAAAAAATATTCAAAGGACAAATTCCAATACGATGCTCTGAAAGATCAATTTACATGCCCACAGGGTGAAATACTCACCCAAAAAGGCGAATATGAATACAAAGGGAATTTAATGTACGCCTATTATGGTGAGAACTGTTCTGCATGCCCCTATCAACTGGAATGCGCTGGTAAAGGCCGTAAAAAGGTAATCACCAGTAACGTGTACGAAGGAGAACTACAAAGAATGGCAGCCAAAATGCAAACACCAGAAGGGAAAGAAGAGTATAAAAAGCGAAATAAAACGGTTGAATGGCCATTCGGGAACATTAAGTATAACCTGAAATTCACGGAGTTTTTAGTGCGAGGATTCGGGAAAGCAGGGACTGTGCAGGACCTGGTGAGCTCAGCACACAACTTGAAGATAATATGGAAAAAAATAAGCCAAAATATAACATCCATATGTAAAATTATATCGTCCACAGGTAAAAATCAAGGATTCAACACCCCAGCAAGATCCATTTAAACCATAAGGACCACACATCGAAAAACTTTAAAATTATTTGAGAGTCAACCTCTCTGGCTTAAAAAATAAATAAAGCTCTGAAAAAAAGATATATAGAGAGGTATTTGATTTCGAAAATATTGAAATCTTGCATAATCTTGTAATTAGTATACTGGGAGTGTATAATTGGTGATTACGGCATTTACGATATTTTTGGCATTTTCACTTTATTAAATCGTGACTTTTTCCTTGTCCAGGCCATATATCAGGAATAATACTAGACCAATGGTTGCTATAAGTCCTATGGCACTATAGGCTACAATTGGCCAGTTTACAATATGGCTGCTGGCAACAGATTCAACGATATTTCCAGAGGCCAGGAAAACCAATACACTGATGCCTATTGCAAAAAAATTCAGAACGTCCATTAACCGGGGGTGAGTAAATCTTAAAATGGACCATGATGAAAAGGCAGCGTAGACCATCGGGAGTAGTGGGGCGATGACCAGCGCCATTACCCATACAGCGGCTGATAGAACAAAAAGCGGGTTTAATCCTCCAAAAAAGTTCCAAATGAGAGAGAATAGGATAATGACGAGGATAATTATAGGATAGCTCAATACAAAAATGGATCCCATCTTGCCAGCCCATAATGTAGTCAGGGAAATAGGGGTGGTTAGTAAGGCTTCAAATCTCCGGACGAGCTTTTCATCACCGAATTTTTCCTGGATAAAAGGGAAACTTACTACCCACATGGCAAAAGGAGGGATGATTATAAAAGTCATCTCCATGAATAATTTTCGTATGGGTTCGGTCTGAGTTGATTGGGTAACGAAAATATATCCCACACCTAAAAAACCTAAAATGTTTAAAAAAATAGCGCTCAGGTAATCTCTGCGTCCCCAGACCTCTTTTACCTCTTTTAAGACCAGGGCTTTCAACTGTGAATTCATGCTTCTCCCTCTTTATCTGCAACTAAGTTGAGATAAACTTCTTCAAGTGAGGAGCCGACTTTCCAAGTATCTAAAATCTTCCTTTCTGTTAGCTCAAAGGCATCAAAATCCTTTTTTGGGTAAAAAGAAATCACCGGCCCCTCCAATTTTATTTTGTAGCCCATATTTTGCAGCTTTCTGGTTAAGGAATCCGCATCGGCTGAAGATTCAAGACGAATGAAAAGTCGTGACTTCCCAAACTGACTTATAACATCTCTTAGAATACCATTAGAGATCAATTTTCCCTTTTTTAGGATAGCAATGTTGGAACAGATTTTCTGTACCTCTTCCAGGTCATGTGAAGAAAAAAAGATGGTTTTACCATTGGCTGCTAACTCTTTCATCATGTTCCTGATAAGATACCTTGATTCTGGGTCAACTCCCACTGTGGGCTCATCCAATACCAGAATGTCGGGATCAGAGACCAAAGCTCTTGCTAGGGCCAATCTCTTGCGCATTCCATGTGAATATTTGGCAACTTGAACATCAGCCCATTCAGACAATTCCACCGAATCAATGACGTTTTTTGCCAGTTCCCCTGCTCTTTGACCATCTATACCATATAGCTCCGCCCAGTAAACTATGTTCTTCAAACCAGTTAATTTTTCATATAAACCATCGAATTCTAACATGGATCCAACATGCCTTCTCGTATCCAGAGCTTTGACGTCTTCAGGATAAGGATCTTCTCCCCACACCCTAACCTTTCCTGAAGATGGCCTAATTAGTCCTAATATAAGTTTAATGGTGGTGGTCTTCCCAGAGCCGTTTGGGCCTAAATAGCCAAAGATCTGGCCCTTTTCAACTTCGAGGGAAATCCCCTTCAAAGCTTCGAAAGTTCCGTAACACCGGTGAATTTCATTCAGATCTATGAGAACTTCGGCCAACTTTTTTTGCCCCCTCTAAAATTGATATTAATTCAGGATTTCTTCCCCAAGAGCATTTCTCTCCAATTTCATGATACTTTTGAAGTCCCCTTGCCAAACAGCGCTGGCAGAACCACAAATGTTCACATTCACCACATATTTCTGGCCTTGGATCTTCTAGTTCAATTAAAAGTGAGGAAAGATTTCTCGAAAATATTGTATCTAAGTCTTCGTAATAAACATTTCCCAAAGAAAGATCATTGGGATTAGACATGGGACACATCTTTACTTCTCCATTAGGAGTAAGACACACAGTTCTGCTAGCTGCTCCACAGTTGAGTTTATTTTCCATTTTTTCTTCACCAATTATCGGAAGGTACTCAGGATTTTCAAATAAAAAGTCACCAAATTCTTTTTTAGTAATCTCCACTTGTTCAATTAGTTGATCCATATCTTCTGGGGAAAAAATAAGCTCAGAAGATTTTCCACGACCCATTGGAACTACAGTAGAGAGTATCATCGACGTAGCCCCTAATTTTTTAGCTAAATCTACTGTGAAAAAAATCTGGTCAACGTTCATAGGTGTTAAGGTCATAGCGGCCCTAATTACAAATTCTTTTTTGCTTAACATTTCAATAGCCTTCTTGGCATTTTCAAATGCTCCTTTCTGGCCACAGAACCAATCAACGTATTTGGGATTATCTCCATTTAGATCAACTTGGAAAGATAATCTATTCTTATACTTACTGAATAGTGTTATATGGTCTTGATTAAGTAAATAACCATTAGTATTAACCCCCACCAAAGGGAATTGCTTTAAACAATGCTCCATTATAGAAAGGAAATCAGGATGCATTAAAGGTTCTCCGCCTGTTAATTCAATTATCAAAACTCCAAGACGTTTTAAACCGTTTAATATTTCAAATAATTTATTTTTTTTCCAAAATTCATCATTTTCGGGCCCACTGTTGATATAACAGTGCCTACAAGAAAAGTTGCACTTATAAGTAAGTTCAATGGAAGCATGCGTAGGGGTTGGAATCTCCCAATTTCCTGTAGTTTGAAAATCTATAGATTTTGGTTTATCTAATATATTTACAAATGACCTAGACGCATCTAAATAGGATTTAATTGTTTTAAGTGTGGATTTATAATCTTCTTTGTAGTGAAAAGCAAGTTTTCTAGCGATTTGTTCTAAACTGGTCTTACCATCACATTTATCAAGTATTCTTGCTGCATCTTCATTTATTACATGACCAGTATCGTTACTTCCAAAGGTGAAGGGATAAACATATCCATATTTTGGCCCTTTATGTAACTTATATCCCTCTTTTAATACGGGAAATGTTTTGTTATTTAATGACATCTAATATCGCCTCATCTTTTAAAAAATCCCCCAGGATCCAATGATATCCCGGGAGATCTAGTTTTAATTTGTTGCTACACCTTCAATGATACTGGCTTTTTAGTACAGCAAGCGCCGTTAAAAAGGCAAGCATAGGACTGACTGTACACCCTATGCAAACTAAACAGCCACCACATACTGGGCTTTTGCCTACTGTTGCAGGATTCATCTGGTTCACCTCCTAATACTTCATTACTATTTTATTACATTTGTTATTAATAAATGTTGTTTAAGTAGTAATATTGTAGTATTCAAAGTCATTACCAACTTAATTTTGAATTATCCGAATTTATAACCAATTAAAAAAGTATTTTAAAATTATTACTTGTTTTTATAGTTTTAAACTCTTGATATTAAAGCTATAAATTCATATTGATGGTTTAAATAGATTGATTCATAAAATTAAAATTATAACTGTGAAATTAATCCTACCAAAAATTATTATTCAAATAACAATTCAAAAGACCCTATTTGATTAATTAGCCATTAAATAGGTTTAATGATTTCCTGTTCTAATCTTCGTCTACTTTTGAGAGAATATATTTAATATTTTCAACTGATTCATACAGTTTTTCCAGATCTTCATCATCCAAGGAGCAAACGTTCTCTTTTACCTCCTTAATTTCATTTTTTCGCCATTCGCTAAAACATTCATTCCCTTTATCTGTGATGACGATTTTAATCACTCTTCGATCATTTAAATCCGGCGCTCGCCTGATCATTCCCTTTTCAACAAGTTTATCGGCCAAATAGGTCATATTCTGCTTTTTTATGCATAGTAATTTCCCAATTTCTGACATGGATAGTTCCCCACATTTTTTTAATAATCCTAATGTTTGATAGTGTGAAAATGGTAGTTTCGTGCGTTTTTTAAAATTTTTATTCTTAAAAAGTTTTTTTAGGAAAAACGGATAATAAAACAAAAATAGATTATCCGTTATTTCGCCTAACCTTTTATCATCCACTTGAAACACCTACATAATTCAATCGTATGTACATATCTATTATAAATAATAATTTATAGTAATGATATGTTACTATTATAATCAAGGATACGAACAAAGCATTTATATATTACTAATCAAATTTTATATATTACCGCTTAACTGAAAAGATGTAAAAAATTGTCAATGTTATAGATTCGGTTAAAAGAATATAACATTGGGAAGGAGATAAAAAAATGGGCCTTTACAAACTATCATTCAAAAATCTTCGGCGAAGAAAGCTTAGAAGCATATTGACCATGTTAGGAATAGTAATAGGCGTAACCACATTAGTGCTCCTAGTGGGTTTAGGGGCAGGAATGACCTCCTCCATCAAAGAACAGACGGAATCTATGATGGGAGATGTTATTATAACAAAGAGCGGTTCTGGTGAAATGGCAGCAATGGGGCCGGTTGGCACCATGCAAAACCAAATGGACCCAGACACAGTTTCTAAGATAAAAAATAATTCACTACTTTTTGATATTAAAGAATATGTCACCTTCATAGATGTTGTAAATGGAATGACCGTTGTTGTTGAGGGAACAAACGACTGGCAACAGGTAAAGATGAAAAATGGAACTGCAGGAGTAGTTATCGATGAAGAAGTTGCAAATCAACTTGGACTTAAAGTAGGAAGCAAATTCAAACTAAAAGACCAGGAATTTACTGTTACAGGAATAGCAGCTAATACTGGAGGGATGATTTATATTGAAATTGATAAAGTACGTAATATGACTGAAAATAAGATATCCACTATTTCAGCCCGAACAAGAGGAGATCCAAAATTAGTGAGCAAAGAAATTGAAAACCAAATAAGTGGTGTAGACGTCCTAACCAAGTCAGACATTGCAGAAGAAGTAGACAAATTAACTAGTCAAATGCTACTGTTTATAGGGGGAATAGCAAGCATAGGCTTGATTGTTGGAGTAATCAGCATTGTAAATACTATGTTAATCAGTGTTATGGAGAGAACAAGAGAAATTGGAATATTAAAGGCCATTGGATTTACAAATAGAGAAATACTGGGAAGCACACTTATGGAAGCAGGTCTTTTAGGATTTATAGGGTCCATAGTAGGTGTGATCATTGGTGCGATTGGAATTGTGTTATTATCCAATACTTTTGGCATTGAAAATGTCTCCAATCTACTGCCTTTATGGTTAATATTGGGCGTGATTGGTGGCGCTACATTTTTAAGCATTTTAGCAGGCTTATATCCTGCATGGCGTGCTTCAAGATTAAATGTGGTGGAGGCGTTAAGAAATGAATGATAACACCATTTTGGAATTTCAGGATGTCTGGAAGATCTATAAAATGGGTGACGAAGAAATCCATGCATTGGCGGGTGTTAATATATCAATCGAGAAAGATTCCTTTACAGCAATAATGGGTCCATCTGGTTCAGGAAAATCAACATTACTTCATGTTGCAGGCATACTGGACATGCCCACAAAGGGAAATGTTTTAATTAAAAAGAAAAAAACAAGTGATCTATCACAAAAAGAGCAATCTTTATTGAGAAGAAAAGAAATAGGCTTCGTTTTTCAGCGACTGAATCTTCTACCGCAATTAAGTGTGCTTGAAAATGTGATGCTCCCCATGTTTTCTCCTTATACTCGTAAGGCAAAAGAAATTCTGAAGAATATGGGACTTGGTGACAAATATAACAGATTACCTGGACAACTGTCTGGTGGAGAACAACAGAGGGTTGCAATTGCCAGAGCACTTATAAATCACCCTTCTTTGATATTGGCAGATGAACCTACAGGTGAACTTGACACCAATAACACAAAAATTATAATGAAACAACTTAAGAAGTTGAACGAGCAGGGACTAACTATTATAATAGTCACTCACAATCAAATAGCTGCAGAATTTGTGAATAATGTCATAGAGATGAGAGATGGTAATATAATATGAAAATAATGGCCCTGGCTCGGAAGGAAGCTCGAGATATACTGACCAACAGAATATATCTTCTAGTAGTTGTTGTACAGGTTTTTATAGTCCTAGGAGCATTTGGACTAGGTTATGTAAGTTCGGTTGCAAATGATCCAGACCTTCTAGATCAGTGGAAATTTAGCTCTTCACTTAAGGTGGGCGTATCAGAGGAACTTAAAGGGTCAGATTTTGCCCAAGCTCTGGAAGAGAAGAATTTAAATCTTATTTACTATAGAAATATTTCAGAAGCAAGAAATCTAGTTGGTACACAGCTTATTGCAGTTGTAGAAGTTTCCCCACCACCAAAGGAAGATATATCCGTTGAAATTGACAACGCAAATATTTTTTTTCCGGTTGTTTCCCAGAAAATAAATGATGCCATAAATAAATATAATCTGGAGAAAAAGCTTAAAGCAGGCGGATTAAGCAAAACAGATATTCAAAAAATTGAAAATCCATTAGTTCTAAATGAAAAAAACGTTAATAAGGAGAATGAGGTCAAGTTGGCTCTTGATAATTCCTATTTCGTTGAGATCATGTATGGCTTCATAGTTCCATTCATTCTTCTTCTGCCATTTTTCCTGGCTAGTAACATTGTAACTGATAGCATAGTGGGAGAACGAGAGAGAAAGACCTTTGAAGTTCTATTAATGACCCCTCTCTCTGGATCTATGGTGATAATTGGAAAGATAATACCCATTCTATCCTTTTCATTAATTCAGAGCATAGCATGGATAGTCTTGCTTGATCTCCTAAAAGTTCCTATCTTTAATCCCTTTTTACTACTTATTTTACTTTTTTTTGTTGGATTAGGTTTTATTGGTGCCGGTGTTCTTATATCAATGTTTGTTGACAGCACTAAGGAGGCAAATTCAGCGATAACCCTGTTTTTAGTCTTTGTAACCTTTATTTTTTTCCTACCGCTTTTTATAAAGCTGCCATTTCTTCAGGGGATTTTAAATATCATTCCAACAATTTTAATGGTTAAATTATCGTCGACTCCAAATATTCAGCCGTATATCATTCTCTATTTCATGCCAAGTATTACCCTATCTATAATGATATTCACATTCACTGTCAAGTATTTTAACCATGAAAGAACCATCAGACTTTAATTTTTAGCTGATAAAACTAATATAATTGAAAATATTAAAGATTTAAAAAAAAGAATAAAAGTTCCATGTAACGAAAAATCCACTGCATTTACCATCTAATACATTGATCATCTGGTTTAAAAATTGGTTTTCCTTCATTTTTGTTGATACTCTAATTATGGTTCTATCTGCCCTTTTTTCAATGCTTAAAACATCGTATCCTCTTAAATCTATTTCTTTAGCTGGTTCTATAACTGTTATTTCATAAAAATCAGTATTAGTTCCAAGTATCCCCAAGGAAAACCTCACTAAAATAAGTATAATTATTATAATCGATGGCGTAATTAGCTGTCGAGGGGAAAACGGCTCTTTAAGCGCATAAATACCTAAAAGACCTGATAATCCAATTAGAGCCGGTGTTGAGAACAGTCCTCCATCTAATATTCCAATAAAAGACATTGTTAATGCAAATATGAGTATTAATTTGTTTCCATTCCTTCGATCATTCAGGGATATGAGACCAGTTAAATAAATAATGGGTAAAGCAATGAAAATAAGAAATGCCACTGGAGAAACGAAATGTGAAAGTGAAGATCCAGTGTAAATATGTGATGGAACCCATATCCCAAAATAACTGATAAAACTGCCTGATGCAGATTTTAGAATATGGCTGTGGGTTATACTGGTGGTGGTTACATTGGGGCTTAGAGAGGCAAAGGTGGTAAATATAGAAACTCCAAATTTTACCCTGATCCAAATTTCTAGTATCATTCCAACAATATATACAAATAAAATCAGTAATATGGCTGTTTTGAGATATTTACGTCCACTTGCTTTAAATATGGGGTTGATAGTTACCAATTTTTTCATTATCTTTCCATTGAAGTTAAATAGGGGATATATCAGCAAAATACTTCCCATTATCATTAAAAATAGAACGGATTTTCCTTCAGATGAACCTTCCAAGAAAGGATAGGTGAGTATCAGCATTATTTTATCTAAATAATCAGTCACGAATAGAAAGATTGCAAATAGGATAAAAAAAATTCCCAGTAGATTCAAACGGTTTAAATGCAACATATCTCTCCTTAGAATATTTATGGCGCCATTAACAAATTTCTAAAATTCAAATTAATTTCAAACTTTCAATTTTTTATCTTTTATCAACGTAATATATATGGTTCATTATTTTACAGTCTACTTAGCAATGATATGAGGAGTCATAGAGGCTCAAAAAAAGAATTTAATTAATATTTATTTAATCATATTTTTCTTCTTGGAAACTTATCTTAAATTTAGTTCCACCGTTGCTGCACATTTCAATTGAACCATCAATTTGGTTTGTTAAGCTGTTAACCAATTGTAATCCTAGAGATTTCGTTTCTCGGAAATCTAAACCGTTAGGAAAGCCCACACCATTATCACTGACTTCGAGGACAAAAGTACCATCTGTCAGCAAAAATTCAACATTTATTTCGCCCTTTTTTCCATATGGGAAGGCGTATTTGATGCAATTTGATATCAACTCATTCACAATTAAACCCAAAGGTATGGTTGTATTTATGTCTAGATCATGATCTTCAACCTGAAGATTCAATTTTATATTACCGTTATCAGATAAATAAGTTTTAAAAATATCTGATGCCAGTTTTTGGATGTATTCACTGAAATTGATACTTTTTAGATCATCAGAACCGTATAATTTTTCATGAATCAACGCCATGGACTGGGCACGGGTTTGACTTTTTTTGAAAACTTCCAGGGTCTCTTCATCCTCTATATATTGTGATTGAAGATTAAGCAGGCTGGATATAATCATCAGATTATTTTTAACACGATGATGTATTTCCTTTAAAAGTATCTCTTTTTCTGCTAAAGCTTTTTTGAGATCTTCTTCAGCTTTTTTTTCTGCTGTAATATCTCTTGTCATGACAGATATAATATC